>JBPCTQ010000067.1:0-2713 GCA_051011595.1 Acidimicrobiales bacterium | reverse complement strand
CCTCCGGTGATGCAGTTCTGCCGGACGACGACCGAGGACGTCACGATCCGGGGCGTCGACATTCCCGCCGGCGACAAGCTCTACCTTTCGTACCTGTCGGCCAACCGAGACGAGGACGTGTTCGATGACCCGAACCGGTTCGACATCCTCCGCCCGAACGCCGACCGGCACCTCGCCTTCGGCACCGGGCCCCACTTCTGCCTCGGCGCCGCCCTGGCCAGGCTCCAGCTCCGCTGCATCCTGACGGAGCTCTACACCCAGCTGCCCGACATCGAGCTCGCCGAGCGGCCGACACCGATGCACAGCGTGTGGTTCAACGCCATCAACGAGATGCCGGTCCGGACCTGCCCGGTCGCCCACTGACGACGATGATGAGGGTCAGGAGGAGGACATGAGCGACGAGGAGACCACCGTGCTCGGCTTCAGCTCAACCGACGAGCGACAGAGCGCCTACGACAAGATGGTCGCTGCTCTCCCCCGGTTCGCCGACTACCAGGCGGCCACGGCCTGCGAGATCCCGGTTTTCCGGCTCGTTCGGCGTTTGACCATGCCTACCGAGGAGGGCGACCGATGACCGATGTGCCCGTCTGCATCATCGGGTGTGGGCCGATCGGATTGGCCGGGGCGCTGCTGCTGTCCCGACATGGGGTGCCGTCGCTGGTGGTCGAGCGCCGTGGCGAACTCAACCAGCATCCGCGTTCACGCTTCGTCGACACCAACACGATGGAGCTACTGCGAGAATTCGGGGCCGACAAGGAGGTCGAGGCCACCGGATTAGGGCCGGACTGGACGACCTGCAACCGCTGGTCGGACACCCTGGCGGTCGAACCCTTCGCCCAGATCCCGAGCCCGACGTTCCTGAACGTCCGCCGCTCGACCAGCCCCTGCATTCCGGCGATGACCGTGCAGGACGTCGTCGAGGCCGCGCTGTTCACTCGAGTCACCGCGGACCCCGACATCACGGTCCGGTTCGGCACCGAGGCGGTCGAACTCGCCCAGACCGACGACCACACCCAGATCGTGCTGCGGGACGTCGACACGGGCGACCGTGAGGAGATCACGTCCCTGTTCACGATCGGCGCCGACGGCCCTGGCAGCAGGACCCGTGAGGTCATCGGCACCGGGCTTGAGGTCGAGCCTCGACCGGTGTTCATGCAGGACGTCATGTTCGACGCCGACCTGAGCGAGTACGTCGGCGATCGGAAGGGCTCGCTGCTCTACACCCAGCCCCCCGAGGGGGTGCTGATCTTCCAGCCGCTCGATGGACGGCGGCGCTGGCGCTGCCAGATCGTGGTCGCCGACGAGCATCTGATCTCCGAAGATGCGGCGATGGCCCGCATCCAGGCCTCGCTCGGGACCGTCGAGCCGGTCGAGCTGACGATCACGAGTATGCGGATGTGGCAACCAACGCCCGGGTGCGTCACCCGGTTCTCATCCGGGCGGATCTTCCTCGCCGGCGATGCCGCCCATGTGTCGATCCCGACCGGCGGACTCGGCAACAACACCGGCTTCGCCGGCATCCGCAACCTGGCTTGGAAGCTCGCCTACGTGGTGCGAGGACTGGCTCCGGCGTCGATCCTCGAAACCTATGAGGTCGAGCACCGTCCGCTGGCCACCGAGCGCATCGCCGTCGGTGTCGCCATCACCGACCACATGGGTCCGATGATGGTCGGCCATCGCCGAGGCGTCGATATCACCGACCACTTTCGCGGCACGCATCTCTACGGCAACTACGACCATGTCCTGCACGGGTTCGAACTGGCGTCCGACCTCATCGCGCCGGAGTCCGTGCCGCCGGAGGACCTGTCGCCGCTCGAGCCACCGAGCGCTGGCTTCGCGCCCTGTGTCCGATCCGGCCGGCGAGCCCCCCATGTATGGGTCGACGAGGGTGAAGCGTTATCGGTCCTCGACTGGTACGGGTCGGGGTACGTGGCGCTCCTCGGCCCGGATTGTGATCGTGGTGCGTGGGCCGACGCGCTGGAGGCCGGGGTCGGCGGCGTCCCCCTGACGCTGCGCCAGCTGCCGGCCAATCGAGACATCGGCCCGTATGCCCGCGACGAGGTGGTGCTGGTCCGACCCGATGGCATCATCGCCGACCACTGGACCGACGCCGGCGACGGCCCCGACCTGGACCGCCTGCTCAGCCGGCTCCCGACGACCAACTCGCCCCGTTCAATCGGCGTCGCGTCGGCGGCGTCGAACGTACTTGCTCGCTGACCGATAGTGGCTCGGGCCAGCGGCCTCAGCCCAGCGGCCAGGCGTCCACTCGTTGTTGGCTCCGGCCATCGGACCGGCGTAGAGGTCGTCACTGCTGTGAGCTTCGATGAAGTCGATCAGGTCGGTGTGGGCATCACCGAGATCGGCGCACGCTTGACTCCAGCTCAGATCGGTCTGTCGAGCCCGTAGATCAGCGTTGTAGCGCTTGAGTTCGCTCCATTTGTACCCCTCCGCCGGGAAGTACACCTTCTTGCCGGCGACGCCGTCTTCGTACCAGCCGAGGAAGAGCCGAATCCAATGGGCTCGGTGTGCCACCACATCCTTGATCGAGGTGTCATCATCGTCCTTGGCCAACGCGAGTACTTCGTCGACTCGTTCGACCAGCAGACGAAGCTTGTCGTACTCCTTGCTGGCGACCTGCAGAAGCTCGTCTCTCGTAACCGCTGCCGGCATGCAGACCTCCTGACCGCTCGCTGACTGGACCAGTGTCTCCGGG
>JBPCTQ010000066.1:0-14793 GCA_051011595.1 Acidimicrobiales bacterium | reverse complement strand
CCATGGAGGAGCACAACGGTGGGGGCAGACATCGATCGCCGACCCTATCCAGCGCCCGACAGCCGACGAAAACGATGCCGGGCCCTCACGGGTAGCGGGGCGATGGTGTTCCGAACTGCAGGTTGTCGTCGTCGGCATCGGGGTTGGCCACCAACACCTCACCCTCCATCTGATCCGGGTCACGGAAGAACAGGCTGAGTTTGCGCCCGAACTCGGTCACCACTCCGTCGGTGGCACCGGCTGCCATGAGCCGGCCCCGGATCTCATCGAAATCGGCAATGGAAGCGGCGTACAGACCGAGGTGGTCGATTCGACCTCGACCGAACATCGGGGTCTGGCGTTCGGCTTCGGCATTACCCTCGATCTCGAACACGTTGAGCTCGGTGGTGGGACCGATGTTGATGATGGTCATGCGCGGCCCACCCGGGAACTCCGGTCCGTCGCGTTCGATCGTCGCCTCGAAGACCTCGACGTAGAAACGCTGGAGCCGGTCGGAGTCGGCCGTGATGGTGGCCGCGTGATCGATGCCGTGCAACAACATGGTGTGACCTCGTCAGAGTGTGGACGCCGAGCCTGCCACGACGAGCCGGGGCCGAGCGAGTGGCGCGGATCGAGATCTTTATCTATGGTCATAGATAATGATGGCCTCCACCGGACAACAAGTGGTTCGGGGCCGCCCCTGCACCATCGATCGGTCCCGCATCCTGGCCGCCGCCCGTGAGCTGCCCATCGATCAATTGACCATGGCCTCGTTGGCCCGCCACCTCGGCGTCACTCCGGCGGCGCTCTATCACTACTTCCCCAACCGCGACGCGGTCTTCGATGCGCTGGCCGCCGACCTCGTCGACGGTGTCACCGTTCCCGATCCCGAGCTCCCGTGGTCTGACTTCCTCGAGCAACTGGCCGGCAATCTTCGCGCTCACCTGCTCGACTCGCCGTGGGCGCTCGCCCTCACCGGGCGAACTCACCCAGTGGGAGCCGGGCTCCGTCTGGTCGAACAGTGCCTCCAGGTCCTCATGGCCGCAGGGTTCGACGCTCGATCCGCGGCGCAGACCAGCCTGTTGGTCATTCGCTTCGCCACCATGTCTGCGGTGTTCGAGGCCACCGCCGACCCCGACCGGGAGGGCGCCGCGCTGTTCGAGCTGGCGGAGCGCGAACCCGACGCGGTCAGCACCATCACCCGCCACCTCGACCTGCTCGGCCCGGTCGACCACCAGGCCGAGTTCTCCGCCCAACTGGCCGCCGTGCTTGCCGGCGTGTCGGCCAACTATGCCCCCAAGGATTCATCGTGACCAGGTTCATCATTATCGTCGGCTTCGTGTCGTGTCTGTCCCTTGCCGCATGCGGCAGCAGCACCGACGATGCATCGACCGGTGCCAGCACCACCGTGGCCCCGGCCGACACGGCGACGGCACCGTCATCCGTCCCTCCCATGTCGGTCCCCCCTACATCGGAGGTTCCGGCTTCGACGGCTCCCGCCACTGCCCCGTCAAGCGGCGAACCGAGCGGGTTCGTCGAGGCCAACCAAGAGGTAGGGGCCGAGATCCTTCGCGTCGCGGGTACCGCCGACGACGGCCCCTTCTACATGGTGAACCTGCTCGACTTCCACGATGGCCCGGCCGACTACCCGGAAGACTCGGAGTGGTTCGGCAGTACCGGCGCCGAAGCCAACGAGCGCTACAGCGACGTGATCGTTCCCGCGCTGGCATCGGTGGGCGCCGCACCGGTGTTCGTCGGCGAGGTCGAACGCACCCTGCTGGGCGACGGCGTCGAATGGGACCAGGTGGCCGTGGTTCGTTACCCCAGTCGGGCGGCACTGCTGGAGATGAACAGCGCACCCGAGGTGATGGCCGGCCTCGAACACAAAGACGCCAGCCTGGCCAACACTTTCGCCATGCTCAGCGATCGGATGCCCCTGGCCACCCCACCACCAGTGGATCCGGCCGCACTTCCCGCACCCCCCACCGCCGACGACCCCGGATTCATGATGGTGCACGTCATCAACTTCCGCGACCAGGCCCAGTACGAACCGGGCCAAGAACCCGACGATGCCCCCATCTCCGGCATCGAAGCCGTCGACCGCTACAGCACCAACGCCGGCGACGCCGCTGTTCCTCTGGGCATCCGGCCCGAAGCGTGGTTCGAGGTGTCGGGCACCCTCCTGGGTGAACACCAGGACTGGGAGCAGGTCCGGCTCAACAGCTTCCCCAGCCAGGCGGCGTTCGAAGCCCTCACCACCAACGCCGACTGGGCCAGTGGCCAGTACCATCGCACCGCCGGCATCGAGGCCACCTACGCCCTGATGACCCAACCGGTGTTCTTCGACCCCACCTTCGGTGACCCCGATGACCAACAGCCAGGCTGACCTCGCGGGACGGACCATACGACCGCTGGTGGCCGGGTTCGCGGTGTTGGTGCTGGCCACCAGCGCGTGTGGCAGCAGCAGCGATGAGCCGACGGCCGAGGCCACAACGACCGCCGCGCCGACCAGCGCACCAAGCTCGACGAGCACCGCCCCGCCGAGCACCACCACCGTGGCGCCCACCACGACCGCCGCCCCGGCGTCTGGACCCGTCGAGGTGCAGGAGACCCGCGTCGAGGTCGGCGAGTTCACCTTCGACGCCGCCGTCGCCGGCCCACCCGACGGCGAACTGGTGGTGCTGCTGCACGGCTTCCCCCAAACGTGGAACCAGTGGCGCCATCAGATCGAGACACTGGCCGGCGCCGGGTATTACGTGTTGGCGCCGAACCAGCGGGGCTACAGCGCCGACGCTCGTCCACCCGCCGTCGAGGACTACACCATCGACCTCATCGTCGGCGATCTCATCGGAATGGTCGACGCGGTGGGCCGCAACCAGTTCCACGTGGTCGGGCACGACTTCGGCGGCGCTGTCGTCTGGGAGGCGGCGGTGGCTCACCCCGACCGGGTGGCGTCGGTGACTTCGGTGTCGACCCCGCACCTGGCGGCCATGGCAGCTGCCCTGGCCGATCCCGCCTCCGACCAGGCCGATCGATCGGCGTACTTCGCCACGTTCAGCGCGGAGGGGTCCGAGGAGTTGTTCATCGCCAACGATGCGGCGCTGCTCCGCCAGCTGTACGCCCAGGCCGGTATCACCGGTGAAGACCTCGAAGCCCAGCTGGCCGTACTCAGCAACGAGGACGCCATGCGCTCGGCGCTCAACTGGTATCGAGCCTCCGGCATCAACGAGTCGGTGTTGGGACCGGTCACCATCCCCACCATGTACATCTGGAGTGATGCCGACGACGCCCTGGGCCCCGACGCGGCCGCCGCAACCGGCGACCACGTAACCGGTCCCTACCGGTTCGAGGTTCTCGAAGGGGTCAACCACTGGGTCCCCGAGCAGGCCCCCGAAGACGTGTCCAACCTGCTGGTCGAGTTCCTCGCCGAGCAACCACCGATCCAGGGCTGAACCCTCACGCCCCGACAAGCGGGAGCGTGGCCCTCACCGCGTGCCGAGTGCCGGCTGCTCCGAGCCGGCTCTCCACCAGGCTGATCGAGCTCACCGTCCACCGACCACTGACGGCTCGACCGAGCAACGAACACTGGTCGGTGTTGCGCAGCCGAGCCAGGGTGACGTGGCCGGCGAACCCGCGGGGATCGGGTACCGGTCCCACCTCGGCCATCGCCCGATCGACGACCGCCGCCAGACCATCGAGACCTCGCACGGGCGCCACCACCACATGTGACCCGAGAAGCGAGATCCGCGGACCGACCGAGGCCGTCGCCACGGTTGCGTCGATCTCTCCGAACGCGGCCGCCGCCACGTCCCGATCGACCGACCCCAGGAACCGCAGGGTGACGTGCCACTGCTCGGCCGGGGTCCACCGCACCCCGGGTTCTTCGGCACGAGGCAACGAGGCCAAGTCGGCCACCACCTCGGCTGACGGATAGGCCGCCACGAACAGCCGGGCCGTCTCGGCCGACGGCGTCAGCGTTTGCCGTCCTCGAACACCGGCGTGGTGGCGATGAGTCTGGTTCGCTCGAGGCCGGCGGTGCGGTGCTCGGTGGCTTCGATGTAGCCGTCGGTGTCGGCCAGCGCCAGGAAGGCACCCACATCGGGATACTCGACCACCGCGACCTGATCCCAATCATCGTCCGGGTCACCGATGACCGACCCGTCGACCGCGCCGGCGAGAACCAGTCGACCGCCGAGGCCCGCCACATTGGTGATGGCCACTTCGCCGTACCGGTTGTAGGCCTCGGCCCCGGTGGAGCCGGCGAAGGGGTGGCCCTCGGGGTAGTCGGCAACCGCCCGGAACTTCAACAGGTTGATCATCTGGACGGGGCCGTCGCCATGGGCCTCGATGAGGGCGGCGATGGACTCGGGAGTGGGATTGACCCCACCTGCACCGCCGTGGAGGTCCGCGTTCATGTTCGTCATGTCCGCACCGTAGCGGGCCTCGTCGACGCGGTGGGAGGGCTCACCACCGGCGGGTTTCAGCCCGAAGATCGACCCACATACGCCAGCATGCGATCGAGTTGTGCGTCGGAGCTCGGCTCGAGGATCTCGCCGAATCCACCCCAAGCCCGCACGTCGTCGGTCACCAAGATGTGATTCCACTGGTCGATGATCTCGATGGTGCCGTCGCTCAGCCCCAGCGACTGGCCGGTCGCGGTGGCCAGATCCCAGCAATGGGTTCCGAGATCGGTGATGTTGACCCCCAGGGCGGCCACCGCCGGCATCTCCACCGGTTTGTCGACCTCACCCTCCAAGGCGCCGGGCCGTCGCCAGGCAGCCAGTGTCTGGTCGCCTTGGACGCGGAAGGCGCTCACCGGGTCGTCGCCCAGATGCTCGTCGTCGGGGGTCGCGCTGGGGGCCGTGCGACTGGCGCTGGCGTGGAGCACCTTGGAGGTGCCCACCATGTGATTCACCAGGGCTCGCACGTCCCACTCATCACAAGGGGTCGGTGCCGACCACTGCTCGGAAGCGACACCGGCAACCAGGCGGTTGGCCTGGCCGTAGACCTCGTCGAGCGCGGCGAGCATTTCTTCTGACATCGGCTGCCTCCCGGGACCTTCGTCGTGGATCGCTTACGTTAGCTATCCCTTACTGACCTTGCCTATACTCCTCTTCGTGACCGCTGCGCCCGCCATGGATGCCACCGCTCGAGCCGTGGCCGACCCCACTCGACGCACCATCCTGCGCTTGGTCCACGATGAAGAACACACGGTCACCGACATCGCCGCCCATTTCGAGGTGAGTCGCCCCGCCATCTCCCAGCACCTCCGGGTCCTCCACGACGCCGACCTGGTGACGATCCGCCAGGAAGGCACCCGCCGCTACTACCGAACCCGACCCGAAGGGCTGGCCGACCTGCGCCTGTGGCTCGACGAGTTCTGGTCGACCAGACTCGACGACCTCAAACGAGTGGTCGAAACCGACAACCAGTGAGGTCGTACGGCCTCCCGTCTCCAGCCGTTTCCCAGAAAGGGCAGTCCCGGTGATCAAAGGTCCACCCGTCGAGGTCGAGGTGCGCATCGAGGCCCGTCCCGAGGTGGTGTTCCCCTACCTGGTCGAACCCGACCAGCTGGTTCGCTGGATGGGCGAGGAAGCCGACATAGACGTGCGTCCGGGCGGCCAGTTCTGGCTGCGTGTCCAGGGCGACGACATCGCCATCGGCGAGTACGTCTCCCTCGACCCTCCCAACCAGGTGGTGATCAGCTGGGGATGGGACGGCAGCGCCGACGTCCCGCCGGGATCGAGCACGGTCACCTTCGACCTGCGGCCCGACGGGCCCGATGGTGAGGCCACGGTCTTGTCGCTCACCCACGCCGATCTGCCCAGCGACTGGTGTGATCGACATCGCGAGGGGTGGACCCATCACCTCGCGGAGCTGCCCACCGCACTTTCCGAGACCAGCTGACGCCGCCGCCTGGTCGGGCGCCATGGGTCGTACGGCTCGGGCTGGTCAAGACCCCGCGGCCAACGACCGACCACACAAGGGTGAGCATTCGTCATTGGCGACCCCTGGCCGTCGGTGTGGTCCTGTTTGCCGCCCTCCTCACTGTGTTGGCGGCCCTGTCCACCAGCCGCGCCACGGTGTCGGCCACAACCGGCAACGAGTCCAACCTGTTCACCTCTGGTCAGATCGACGTGCAGGCCAACAGTCGCCAGGACTTCCTGCTCAGCCACGACGGGCTCTACCCGGGGCTCGTCCTCGAGTCGTGCCTCGACGTGTCGTACCAGGGCACCATCGACGGTGTCGATGTGCGCTTCTTCACCGAGCTCACAGCCGACGGCGGTCTGGCCGACCTGATGGAGGTGGCTATCTGGACCGGCACGGGGGCAACCGAAGCCAGCTGCGACGACTTCGAAGCCGACGGTGATCCCCGCTTCAAGGGTTCGCTGCAACAACTGTCGGCGGACCACCCCGACTTCGAATCAGGTATCGAGTTGCTCGCCGACGCCCGGGGCGGCGAGCACGTGGCGCTGCGGGTGCGAGCCACCATCCTCGATACCGAACAGGCCGATGACGCCCAGGGGCTGACCGCGGACTTCTTGGCCGTGCTCGAGGGGCGCATGTGATCACTCCCGACCCCGAACACCCGCCCGAATCCGGCCAGAAGGATCTTCAACAGCTGCTGGGGCCCACCTTCAGCCTGCTCACGTGGATCTATCTCTATCTGCTGATCGTGCTGGCCATGTGGGTGTTGCTCACCACCGCAATGACCGGCTGGGATCCGGTCACCGTCACCAGCGGCTCGATGGAACCGGCAATCCGCCAAGGCGACGTACTGCTGGTCACACCCATCGAGGAACCAGCGGCCCAGAACTCGATCATCACATTCGAGCGAGACGGCGAGTTGGTCACCCACCGCGTGTTCGCCGTCAACAGCGAGGGCTACATCACCAAGGGAGACGCCAATTCCACCCCTGACACCGAGGTGGTGTCCTTCGAAGACGCCCGCGGGGTGACCCGGCTGGTGGTTCCGTTCGTCGGTCTACCCATCGTGTGGGCTCAGAACGGCAACAACCTGACCCTGGTCGTATGGGCCCTCGCCACCATCGGAACGCTCACCCTGGCCGCGTCTTCGATGCGAGGCCGTCGTCGGGACCGAGTCCACACCCGATCCACCTCGATCATCTCCCAGCGTGCGGTCCGGGGTGTACGCGTGGTGATCGGCGTTTTGATCGCCAGCCAGTTCCTCATCGACCCCAGTCGCCTCGACACCGTGACCGCGGGGCTGGGTACAGGCTTCCTTTTCACCGTGAGTCTGCTGACGCTGTTCGGCACCAACGTGGCGTCGAGCATCGTTGGCCGCAGTGGTGACAGTGAGAAGATCTCTCGGTTCGCGCTGATCGAGCTGCTCATCGACACCGGCCTGGTGATCTTGTTGACCACCACGACCGGGACCGAAGGGGTCGGCTGGGTTCTCTTCGCGCTGCCGATCATCGAGGCGGCCAGCCGGTTCCGTCTGAGCGGCGCACTCGTGCACTGGCTGCTCTTGACCACGACCACCCTCGGCGTGCGGGTGTGGCTGTTGGCCGGTGACACCGAATCGAGCACCGTGCTCATCGAAGATCTCGAACAGGTCGTCGACCAGCTCAGCGTGCTGTTGTTGGTGATCATCCCCGGCGCTTACTTGGTCGAACAGCTGTTGTCGGACATCACCAGCCAGCGGGTGGCCACCGCCGAAGCGGAGGATCGCAGCCAGATGCTGCAACGGGTGGTGGAAGCCAGCCACGAGATCAACCGACTGGAGGCCGAAGGCTTCGAGTCATTGACGACCGCAGTGATGGAGCTGGGGTTCTCCGGCGCCGACCTGATCACCCTCGAACCATCCGGCAGCTGGTTGAGCCTGGCCCAGCGAGGACAACCTCTCCCCTCGGCCGGCCAGCCCGCCAGCGGCTCCACTGCCAACGACCTGGACCACACCCAGGTGATCGTCGAGCTCGACCGCGCCGACGACCAAGAGCAGGCCATTCTCAGCGAACACGAGCTCTCCAAACTGCTGCGACTGGACCTGGCCAACACCACCGCCGGGCGTCTGTCCGTGCGAGCCGGGCTCGGTAGCGGCCAGGAGCTGTCGGAACGAACACTCGATGCGCTGAAACTGCTGGTGAGCCAGGCGGCGGTGGCCGCCCAGAACGACCAGCTGGTCGGTGAGCTGCGTCGTATGCACGACGAGATGCGGCGCCGGGCCAACCACGACACCCTGACCGGCCTCCCCAATCGGGCGCGCTTCAACGAGGAGCTCAGCGCTGCGCTCGGCACCCGCGACGCCGGTGGCAGCCCGGTCGCGGTGTTGTTCCTCGATCTCAACGGCTTCAAGGGCATCAACGACCGTCTGGGCCACGAGGCGGGCGATGAGCTGCTGCGCGCCGTCGGTAGCCGGCTGCGGGCGCAGATCGACGATCGCCACCTGGTGGCTCGTATGGGTGGCGACGAGTTCACGGTGCTGCTGCGATTCCATCACTCGTCGAGCAGCGACCAGGCCGAGGCCGAGGCCCAGGCCGTGGCCGACGCCGTGGTCGAGGCGGTGGCCGAGCCATTCCAGCTTCGCCAATCACGGGTGCAGATCGCCACCAGTGTCGGCATCGACGTGGCCGCCGCCGGAGCCCACCCAGAACTGGTGCTTCGTCGAGCCGATGTCGCCATGTACCACGCCAAGACCACAGAAGGTCTGTGGGTGGCGGTCTACAGCTCGGATCTCGACGAGATCGAGCGGCAGCGCAACGAGTTGGCCAACGACCTGGCCCGAGCGCTGGGCAACGATCAGCTCCACCTGGCCTACCAGGTGCTGTTCACTGCAGCCCGCGCCGACAATGGCGGGCAGCGGGTGCCGGTCGGTGCCGAGGCACTCATTCGTTGGGACCACCCCACGCTGGGTGCGATACGGCCGGACCGGCTGGTCGACATGGCCGAACAACTAGGGGCCATGAGCCAGCTCAACCAGTGGGTGCTCGACTCGGTCGGCTCCGACATCGCCCACTTCAACACCATGCACCCGAACATCGGGCCCACGCTCATCACCGCCAACCTCTCCCCAGCCGAGCTCGAGTTGCCCGAGCTGGTCGACAACGTCGATCACATGCTCAACACCTACGGCTTCGATCCCAACACGCTGCTGCTCGAGCTCAGCGAACGCATGATCACTCCCAACGAAGGCGACCAGGTCTTCCGGAACCTGATTGCCATCACCGAAAGAGGGATTCGCCTCATCCTCGATGACTTCGGGGAAGGCCGGACATCACTGGCCTTCCTGCGAGGCCTCCCCATCGCCGGGCTCAAGCTCGACCGAATTCTGGTCAAGAACAGCGTCCGCAGTCGGGCCGACGCCGCCGTGCTGCATTCGGTGGTGTCACTGGCTCACGAGCTCGACATGTTCGTGGTGGCCGAAGGCATCGAGAACGACGAGGAACTGGCCGAGGTGGAGCGGGCCGAGGTCGACTACCTCCAAGGTTTCCATCTCCACCGCCCCGAACGCTTCGACGGGTTCGCCGCTCGTCGGGTGGACAATCTGGTCGACACCGGTCGGGCGGGTGACGACGAGGCTGTGCTCGAGCAGCTTCGTTCGGGAGGCAAGTACTGATGACCCGCCCCCTGTCGAGTTACGAAGCCGAAACCCGCGCCGCCGACCGGAGCCGCCCGGCCATCATCGCCCGGTCGACCGCGCGGGCCCTGGCGGCCGCCATCTCGGCGCTGCTGGTCACGACGGTGGTGATCGACCGTTCTGACGCAGCCATCAGCGTGGATGGCACCGGCGCCACCACCGCGTTCACATCCGGCGAGATCTCCCTCACCGACGACGACGCCGGGCGGTCCCTCTTCTCCTTGAGCGACATGGCGCCGGGCCATCCGGCCGAACGCTGCATCAAGGTGCAGTACACCGGCACGATCTTGCCGGCTGATCTCAGCATTCGATCAACCAGCCAGGGCCCGCTGGCTCAGTGGCTGAACGTGTCGATCGAAGCCGGCGCCGGTGGCGACTTCGAGTCGTGCGCAGGGTTCGAGCCCGACGAGATGCTCTATGAGGGCGACTTGGCCACCATGTCGGCTGTCACCGCATCCGAACCCATCGACATGGCTCGGATCGTGGCCATCGACGAGGAGCACAGCTTCCGGTTCCGCTTCGAGCTGGCCGACGAGCAACAGGCCCTCGGATTGGAATCGACCGCTGACTTCTTGTGGGAGGCGGTGCCCTCGTGAGCGATGGTGGCCTCCCGACGCGCGATGGTCCGCCGCGGACCCTCGTGTCGATAGCTGTCGTCGGTGCGGCCGTCGCCCTGCTGGGTACCCCGTTCTGGTTGCTGTCCCGATCGACGGCCACCGTGTCCGACACCGAGACCTTGGGCCCCAACCGGCTGGCGGCGGCCACCCTCGACATCGAGGCGGGTGCCCGCTCCACCACGTTCGTGATCGAGAACATGGCCGCCGGCGACCATGGCTACGGCTTCATCGAGATCCGCAACACCGGCGATCTGCCCCTCGCGGCCGAGGTCATCAGTCGCAGCGACGGCGGTCGACTCGACGACCAGCTCAGTTTGACGATCTGGCCTTCGGCGAGACCCTGCACCACCACGACAACTGGGCCGAACGCGACCACCCGGACAGGACTTGGCGGGCCATCGGGCTCCACACTGGTGGGCGATCCGGCCCCCGGGGTGCAGCCAAACGCCGTCACCCTGCAACCGGGCCAGAGCTCGTCCTGGTGCCTCGAGGTATCGCTCGCGCTCGAGGCCGGCAATGAGGTACAAGGCCTGTCCGCCACCCAGGAGATCGTGGCCGAGGCCGTACATCTGGTCGATCCGGACGAGCTCGATCCGCTCCTGCCGACGACATCCACCTGATCGCCCCGTCAGCAACAGGGCCAACTGAGTCGTTCGGTCTATCCAGGTTGGCGCCCGGCGCGCCGAAGACATTCATAGACCATCGAAGTGGAGTCCAGAAACCATGACCAGCCCCAGCCCGCAGACCGGCCCAGCGACACAGCGAGGACGCACCGGCCGAATCCTCGTCACCGTGGCCGTGGCCGCCTTGGCCGTGGTCACCATGAGCGTGGTCTCCCTCGCCGTGTTCACCGACAACGAGTCGGTCACCAACAACACGTTCTCCACCGGCACGATCGACCTCACCGCCACCCCCGCTACTGCGGTGGTCACCATGCCGGCCATGGTGCCCGGTGACCAGATCACGGCTCCGCTCACAATCGGCACCGCCGGCACCCTGGCGCTGCGCTACGCCATGACGTCGACCTCCACCGAGGACACACTCGCCTCGTCGCTCGTGTTCACCGTGAAGTCGGGTGTGGCCACCTGCACCGACGCCGGCTTCGGTGGCAGTGGCACCGTCGAGTACACCGGGGTGCTGGGTTCGACAGCCACCACCCCGGTCCTGGGCAACGTCGCTCAGGGCAACCAGGCCGGTGACCGCACCCTCGGAGCCGGCACCAACGAGGTGCTTTGCCTCAACGTGAGCCTGCCGCTGGCCACCACCAACGCCAGCCAGGGACAGACCACGACGGCAACGTTCACCTTCGCTGCCGAGCAGACCGCCAACAACCCATAGCCGCCACATCGGCCGGGGCTCCCAGCGTGGGCCCCGGCTGTTGGCCGGGGTCGCGGCGGTTCTGCCCGACCCGACCTGGGTCTCGGTACCGTTTCGGCATGGTCGCGACTCGCTCCGAGGTCCATTCCATCACCCACCGTGGCGCCAACCTGGAGGGTGTCCTGGTTCTCCCCGATCACGGGCCCCGACCTCACCCGACCGTGTTGGTCTTCGGTGGCTGGGAAGGGCGGGCCACCGGGGTGGTCGATGTCGCCAACATGGTTGCGTCCATGGGTTACGCCGCCTTCGCGGTCGACCTCTACGGAGACGCCATCATCGGCGAGACGAACAAGGCCTGCGAAGCGTTGATGGCGCCGTTCATCGACGACCGGGCGCTGCTCGCCGATCGGCTCCACCAGGTCGTCGAGGGTGTCGCCGACCTGGCCCCCGTGGACGGTGACCGGCTCTTGGCTGCCGGATTCTGTTTCGGCGGACTGTGTGTGCTGGATCTGGCCCGGCACAACGAGCCGGTGATCGGCGTCGTCAGCTTCCACGGTGTGCTCGACCCTCCTCCCGCGACGGCCACCGAACCCATCGACCCTCGGGTCCTGGTCCTTCACGGATGGGATGATCCGCTGGCTCCGCCGGAGGCGGTGACCGCCCTCGCCGCCGAACTGTCGAGCCGGGAAGCCGACTGGCAGCTGCACGGGTTCGGCGCCACCATGCACGCCTTCATGGTGGCCGGGGCCGACGATGCAGCCAACGGTGTGCAGTACAACGAACGCAGCGCCGGCCGGGCCTGGGCTCACTTCCGCCGTTTCCTCCACGAATGCATCCCGCTGGCCAGCTGAGGCTCACACCACGAACACTCACCACCGACCGAGTCGGACCGGACCACACCTCCACCGCTTCCCCCGCCAATGCACGCGCCTACGAGCCGAGGCTCACACCACGAACACCCACCACCGACCGAGTCGGACCGGACCACACCTCCACCGCTTACCCCGCGAGCACATCGCGCCAGGCATCACACCACGGAGAACAACCGCCGATCGAGATCGACTCGAAGGCCGTGGACATCAACGACGAACCGGCGGCGGGTGACACCGACCGCAGCCAGGGCCCGGCCGTGGTCGAGGGCGACGACAACACTGGTGACGGCCACCAGCACGTTCCAGAGGGCACGCACCACCAGTCGTACGGGCCCGCTGAACCGGCCGAGATGCTCGGGCAGGGTGGCGGCGTGGAAAGCGACGTGGCGCACCTCGTCCTCGTGGATACGACCGAAGATGTCGGCCAATGCGGGATTGTCGATCCCGTCCCGTAGGGCCGAGTAGTACCGCAAGGCAATCACCTCGGCCACCAGGAGCGTCAACACCTCGCTCCGCAGAGACTTGACCCGCCGTAGCACCACGAAGACATGGTCGGTCCAGTGATCGGTGCGCAGAGGTTGACCCACACTGACCAACACCAGCGCCAGCAGTCGTGCGTGCTCCTGCTCCTCGGCGACGAAACAGCGCAGAGCCACGAAGTAGTCGTCGCTCACGCCGCTGGCGCGGGCCGCGGCGAAGATGTGCTCACCGGTCCCCGACTCGCCGACCTGGAAGGTGGCCAACGAACGGGCGATGGCCCGACGGCGGGCACCGGTGAGATCAGAGGAGTCGGGCTCGGGCACCCGGCGATGGCACCCGGACTCGCGTTCGAACACCAACCGCCAGCGGAGGTCGCGGGATGGTTCGGACTGGGACAGATCCGCCGTGGGCAAGCTCGCTTCCATGGCGGTTCAGCGTGGCTCAGTCCAAGCGGCGGCGGTACGCGGGCGACCCCTCGGGGACGATCGAATCGAGATCAGCGAGGGGTGCGGCCGAAGGCGTAGAGGTACCAGCGCAGGTAGCCGGGAATCCACGCCCAGATCTTGAACTTGGACGGGGTGGCACCGTTGTCGAGCCAGATGGTGGGCAGCTCAGCCACGGGCTGCCCTTGGCGTCGGGCCTTGGCCACCAGTTCGATGCCCATCTCGAAGCCGGCATCGGATTCGATGCCGACCGATCGGACGAATTCCCGGTTGTAGGCCTTGAACGAGTTGGTGGCATCTCGGGTCCCCACCCGCGCCAGCCAGTAGAGCGACACGCCCGCAACCCGCGAGGCCATCGACTTCAGCACCGGACCGCCCACCTGCTGCCCGCCCTTCATGTAGCGAGACGCAGCCGCCACCACCACTCCCCGCTCCACGAGGTGGACGAGGGCATCGATCTGGCTGGGGTCGTCGCTGCCATCGGCCATGGTGACCACGATGGCGTCGGCCTGCGCGTGATCCATGCCCCAACGCAATGCCATCGCCGGTCCCGCACCGTAGGCGTTGAGGGTGGGGTGCAGGCGCGGTTCATGGTCGGCGTACTGCTCGAGGTGCGGAACCGTCGAGTCGCTCACGTCGTCGTAGACCGCCAGTACCTCGCAGGGCAACGACACCCGGTCGAACAGGCGGTCGAGGAAGGCGATCACGTGTTCACCCTCCTCGTGGACCGGTACGACGATCGACGCACGGGGGCTCATGACGGGTGACGACCAGCGACGGTGGGCAGCTCCATATCCGGCCAGGATCGCACACCCGGGCGAAGCACCGAGCAGCGTGCGGCCGGCGTCAGGAGCGATCGAAGGGACCGAGGCTGGCGACCGGCTCGACCTCCACCAGGCGACGGGCCACCGCATCGTCGACGAACCACTGCTCGGTGGCCGGCAGTTGACCTCGCAGACCGACCGACCCCGATCCCAACGGGGGCGCCACCGCCGTGGGCCCGATCACGACCACGTCGTCGACGAGCACGGTCATGTTGTGGTTCTGGTCGATCCGAACGGTGACACGGGTCCACGTGCCGCCCGACGGTGACTGGCCTCCCGGCGGCGCCACATCCTGAGTACGACCACCGGTGTCGATGCGTCCGAGATCCCAGCCGGTAGGGCCGACGAGCGCCGATTCGTGTTGGGTCACCGGCGCCCCGCCGGCTCGCACTCCCTGTGCCAGTTCACCGTTGGTGTCCGAGAACCACCACCAGGCCTCGAACTCGACGCCGATCTCGTCGATGGCGTCGGCCGTCAGCCAGCTGTCGACCACGTCGGTCACGGGGGCCTCGGCCGAGAACGAACCGCTGTGCGGCTGCGTCGCCGTGGCCGTCCACGATCCCACCGCCTGGGTCTGGAGCGATCCCACCGACACGAACGAGCCCGGGGTCGACAGGTTGCGGTAGCTGGTGCCCAGCCAGTCGGCGCTACGCACCACCGGAC
>JBPCTQ010000065.1:0-58311 GCA_051011595.1 Acidimicrobiales bacterium | reverse complement strand
CACGGGCCCGGGCATCCACAGAACATCGACCGGCCGGATGAAGCGTCTCCGGCCGGTCGAGACGTTTTGGCCTCCCCTGGGGGGGGTCAGATGTCGGCCAGGAAGGACCGGATGGCATCGGCCACGGCAGCCGGTGCCTTGCGGTGCACCGAGTGGCCGGCGTCGGGCACCACCACCGATGAACGCACGTCGAGGGTCTTGGCGAACAGCCCGGCCGACGCCGCGAAGCGTTTGTCGTGTTCGCCCAGGATCGTGCACACGGGCACGGTGATCTCGGCCAGGTTGTCGATCACCCACGAATCGGTGTGTTTGGAGATCATCTCCGAACCGGGTGCCACGTCGAGCTTGGTTGCGGACTGGTCGACGGACTCGTTCCACTGCTGGCGGGCTTCCTCCTTGCGAAATCCCGGCCCGGCCGCCACCAACACCAGCGCGGCTACCTGGTCGGGGTGGCGCAGGGTGTAGGCCAACGAGAGGTAGCCGCCCAGGGAGTGGCCGGCCAGCACCACGGGCGTGGTGGTGGCGGCAACAACTCGGGCGAGATCGTCGAGGGCGTGATCGCGGGTGTACTGGCCGGGTGGCGGAGCGTCGCTGGCACCGTGGCCCCGTAGATCCCAGCTGGTGCAGGCGTGATCGTCGGCGAGGTCGTCGACCACACCGGCCCACACCGACCGATCGTCGACCCAGCCGTGGGTGAAGACCAGCGCCGGGCCCGCGCCGTGCTGCTCGATGTCGAGGTGGACGCCGTCGTTGCTCATCGGGTGGACGCTACCGGCCCCCACCGGCAGGCCCGACCCACGCAGTAGGTTGCTTCGGACATGGTGGCCGATCGGGAGGAACGATGCGCGCCGTAGTGCTCGAAGAGTACGGAGGGCCCGAGGTGCTCGCCGTGCGCGAGATCCCCGACCCCGAATGCGGGCCCGAGGACCTGCTCGTCGATGTGGTGGCGACGGCCATGAACCGAGCCGATCTGCTGCAGCGGATGGGTTTGTACCCGGGCCCGCCCACCGAACACGAGGTTCCCGGGCTCGAGTTCGCCGGCACGGTGGCCGCCGTGGGATCGCTGGTCGCCGGAGTCGAGGTTGGTGATGCGGTGATGGGCATCGTCGGCGGTGGGGCCCACGCCGAGCGCCTGGCGGTGCACCACCGACAGGTGTTGCCGGTGCCGACAACGGTCACGGTGGCCGATGCCGGGGCCATTCCCGAGGTGTTCCTCACCGCATGGGATGCGCTGGTGGTCCAGGGTGGACTCACGGCCGGGCGCCGTGCCCTGGTACACGCCGGCGCGTCGGGTGTGGGCACCGCCGCCATCCAGATCGCCAAGGCGTACGGGGCCGACATCTTCGTCACCGCGTCATCGGGCAAGGTCGACCGGTGCCGCCAGCTCGGTGCCGACCTGGCCATCGACTACACCGCCACTGATTTCGTCGACGCCGTCCGTGACGCCACCGGCGGGACCGGTGTCGATGTGATTCTCGACGTCATCGGTGGCGACTACGTCGATCGCAACCTCGCCTGCCTGGCCGTGCAGGGCCGCATCATCCAGGTCGGTGTCATGGGCGAAGCCCAGGCCCAGATCAACGTCAGCCGGCTGTTGCCGCTGCGAGCGTCGCTCATCGGCACCGTGCTCCGGTCCCGTCCGCTCGAGGAGAAGATCGCGCTGACCCAGCGCTTCAAACGCGAGATGTCGGGCCGGTTCGACAATGGCGAACTGGCCCCGGTCATCGATCGTCGATTCGCCCTCGACGACATCGCCTCGGCCCACGAGCTCATGGCCACCAACACCAACGTGGGCAAGATCGTGATCGACGTCGGCTCGTGACGGCCGGGCACCGGTAGCAGACGTTTCTCGGCGTGGTCTTCAGCTCGATCACCTTTCTGTTCTTCTTCCTCCCGATCACCCTGGCCGTGGTCTGGGCCCTGCCGCCGCGTTCGCGCAACACGGCGCTGCTGGCGTTCAGCCTGCTCTTCTACGCGTGGGGGAGTGGGTGGTTCGTGCTGATGCTGGTGGCCACCAGTGCCATCGACTACCGCATCGTCGACCGGGCCCACGAGGCCCGGCTCGGGGGCGACGATGCCACCGTGAAGCGGGCGCTCATCGCCTCGGTCGTGCTCAACCTGGGTGTGTTGGCCTACTTCAAGTACGCCGGCTTCCTGGCCGACGACGTGTTCGGTCCGCTGCTCGGTCTGGGTGATGCACCGTCGTGGCTGAGCGATGTGGTGCTGCCGGTGGGGATCAGCTTCTTCACCTTCCAGCGCCTGAGTTACAGCATCGACGTGGCCACCGGTCGCGACGAACCGGTCGCCCGCTTCCGTGACTACCTGCTGTTCATCGCCCTGTTTCCTCAGCTCATCGCCGGGCCCATCGTGCGCTACGGCGAGATCCACGCCCAGCTCCTCGATCGCACCATCTCGCTCGACGGAGTCAGCGACGGTGTGGTCCGGTTCAGCTTCGGGCTGGCCAAGAAGGTGTTGGTGGCCGACACCATCGGCGTGGTGGCCGACGCCGTCTTCGACCCGGCCACCGGGTCGCTGTCGACCACCGAGGCCATCGTCGGCACCGTGGCGTACACCCTCCAGCTCTACTTCGACTTCTCGGGGTACTCCGACATGGCCATCGGCCTCGGCCTGATGCTGGGTTTTCGTTTTCCCGAGAACTTCGACCGGCCCTACACCAGCGAGTCGGTCACCGAATTCTGGCGGCGCTGGCACATGACCCTGTCGCACTGGTTCCGCGACTACGTGTACATCCCGCTGGGGGGCAACCGCACCGGCCACACCCAGCGCAACCTGATCATCGTGTTCGGACTCACCGGGTTGTGGCACGGCGCGGCGTGGACCTTCGTCATCTGGGGGGCCTATCACGGCGTGTGGTTGCTGGTGGAGCGCCGATTCGGGGGACGCCTGTTGCCGGGTCCCGGCGGTCGGGTGGTCACCCTCGCCATCGTCATGGTGGGCTGGATCATCTTCCGAGCACCCACCCTCGACCGGGCCGGCGAAGTGTTGGCCGCCCTGGGGCGGTTCGACTTCTCGTTCGACAACGACACCATCGGCGCGGCGTTGGACAGCCGGGCGCTGTTGGTGATGATCCTGGCATCGGTGGTGTTCGTGGTTCCCCACCGCGAGCCGGGCCGGCGCCGCCTGCTCGAACCCGACAGCCGCACCATTGCCGCGGGCCGAACCCTGCTCATGACCCTGGCCCTACCCGCCGCGTTGATCGTCGTTTCGTCGCAGACGTTCAGCCCGTTCCTCTACTTCCAGTTCTGATGACCCATCGAACCCGCGTCCTCGTGTGTGTCTGGTTCGCGGTGTTGTTGGTTGTGCCGGCCGTGGCCACCCTCCTCGTGCGTCGCCAGACGGTCGACAACCGCGAGCTGACTTCGTTTCCCACGATCGACATCGACGGGCTGTTGTACGGCGATGTGCCCGAAGGGGTCGACGCCTACCTCGAGGACCGGCTGTCGGTACGGGAACTGGCGGTGGAAGCCGACGCCCGGGTGGCGATCGACCTGTTCGACGACAGCCCCAACCCGAACGTGTTACTGGGCGACGACGGTTGGCTGTTCACGGCCGCCGCCTTCACGATGGTGTGTGAGCCGGACTGGCCCGAGGTCGACGATGTCACCCGCCAACTCCGCCGTCTCGAGGCCAACCTCGGGCAACACGACGCGTCGCTCACCACCATGATCGTGCCCGAGAAGGGCTGGGCCTACCCCGAACGGCTCCCGGCAGCGGTACCCGATGAGGAGTGTGCCGACCGGCGCCTCACCGAGCTGCGCGACGAGCTCGTCACCACCGACCACTACTTCGATCTCTGGTCACACGTGCAGACCGAGGTGGCGGCCTCACCTGATCCGCTGTACTGGCGAACCGACACCCACTGGAACGACCCGGGACGGGTGGTGATCCTGCCCCACCTCATCGAGTGGCTGGAACCGGGGGTGTTCGATCCCGACGCTGCGGTGGTGGCCGGTGTGAATGTCACCGACGGCGGTGACCTGGCCGCCCAGGTCGGAGTCGACATGCCCGATCAGAGTCCGAACTACGTGATCCAACGGCCGCGTGCCACCACCCGAACCGAACCGCTGGTGCCCGGGCTGGTCAATCGCCACATCACCGAAGGCGCCGACCCGGTGATCGAAGGCAAGACGTTGATCCTCACCGATTCCCACCTGTACAACTCGGCCTCGCTGCTGGCGCCGTGGTTCGAGGATGTGGTCATCCTGCGCTGGCAACACCAGCGCCGCGTTGATCTCGACGCGCTGGTCGACGACGCCGATCAGGTGGCGATCTCGTTCAGCGGCCGCTTCTCGGGACCACGTTTCGAGCGAGCAGGTCGCGACCTCACCCGGCTGCTACGAAACTGAACCGCGGGTTCAGCGCTGGCCGATGGGAACGTACTCGCGTGTGTCCTCGCCGGTGTAGAGCTGGCGAGGCCGGGCGATGCGGGAGTCCTGCTCGAGCATCTCGATCCAGTGGGCCAACCAGCCGCTGGTACGGGCGATGGCGAACAGCACGGTGAACATGTTGGTGGGGAAACCCATCGACTGGTAGATGAGGCCCGAATAGAAGTCGACGTTGGGGTAGAGCTTGCGGCTGACGAAGTAGTCGTCTTCGAGGGCCACCTCTTCGAGCTTGAGGGCGATGTCGAGCCACGGATTCTGGCCGGTTACCGCGAACACCTCGTGGGCCGTCTTCTTGATGATGGTGGCCCGCGGGTCGTAGCTCTTGTAGACGCGGTGACCGAACCCCATCAGCCGTTCCTTGCCGTTCTTCACCCCTTCGATGAAGGCATCGACGTTGTCGAACGTGCCGATGTTGTTCAACATGGCGAGCACGGCTTCGTTGGCGCCACCGTGGCGGGGCCCGTAGAGGGCGGCGCAGGCCGCGGCCACCGACGAATAGGGATCGGCGTGGGACGAACCGACCACCCGGGCCGCCGTGGTGGAACAGTTCTGCTCGTGGTCGGCGTGGAGGATGAACAAGGTGTCGAGGGCCCGACTGAGTACCGGGTCGACCTCGTAGGTGGGTTCGGCGACCCGCCACATCATCGACAAGAAGTTGCCGGCGAAATCGAGGTCGTTGTCGGGGAAGACGAACGGCATGCCGATGCTGTAGCGATAGGCCATGGCCGCCAACGTCGGCATCTTGGCGATGAGGCGGATGACCTGGTGCATCCGCACTTCGGGATCGTCGATCTCCTTGGCCTCGGGGTAGAAGGTCGACAGCCCGGCCACCGACGACTCGAGCATGCCCATGGGGTGGGCGTTGTAGTGAAAGGCGTCGACGAATCGTTTGCGGAAGTTCTCGTGGACATAGGTGTGATGGGTGATGTTGTGCACCCATGAGTCGAGCTCGGTCTGGTTGGGCAGCTCACCGTGGATGAGCAGGTACGCCACTTCCAGATAGGTGGAGTGTTCGGCCAGTTGTTCGATGGGATACCCGCGGTGGCGCAGGATCCCTTTCTCGCCGTCGAGGTAGGTGATGGCGCTCTCGGCCCCTGACGTGGTGGCCAGACCGGGATCGTGGAACCACACGCCGGGAAGCAGTTTGCGCCATTCGGCTGCGTCGATCCCGCCGTTCACCAGCGGGATCTCGAGTTCTTCGCCGCTGCGGTTGTCGGTGATGGTGATGCTTTCAGCCACGCTCGGTCTTTCTGGGCCCCGGGGGCCGCGATTGGTCGGAGGGCCATCTGGTGGCCGCAGGGGGATGGTAGCCCCGAGCGGCGATGCTTCTCACACCCAGCCCCTCGCCGAGCCGCCGCCCCCGCCTACAGCGGCAGGTTGTCGTGGCGACGGTGGGGGAGCCGTTCACGTTTGGTGGCCAACACGTCGAGCGCCGCGCCCACCTGGCGGCGGGTGTCGTAGGGGTCGATCACCTGGTCGATCGATCCTCGTTCGGCGGCGATGTAGGGGTTGAGCAGGCGTTCCTCGTAGGCGTCGATCAGGGCCTCCCGTTCGCTCTCGTCGGCTCGGCGGTGGAGGATCTCGACCGCACCCTTGGCTCCCATCACCGCGATCTCGGCGCTGGGCCAGGCCAGGGCCAGGTCGTTGCCCATGTACTTGGAGTCCATCACGATGTAGGCACCGCCGTAACTCTTGCGCAGGGTGACACTCACCCGGGGCACGGTTGCCCGGGCATAGGCGAACGCCAGCTGGGCGCCGTACCGGATCATGCCCCGCCATTCGAGGTCTTTGCCCGGGTAGAAACCGGACGTGTCGACGAAGGTGACGATGGGCAGGTTGAAGGCATCACAGAAGGCGACGAACCGGCCCCCCTTCTGACTGGCCGCGATGTCGAGGGTGCCGGCCACCGTCTGGGGCTGGTTGGCCACGATGCCCACGGGCCGGCCGCCGATCACCGCCAGGGCGGTGACCAGGTTGGCCGCCCAGCTTGCTCGCAGCTCGAGCAGGTCACCGTCGTCGACCACGTCGGCGATCACCGTTCGCACGTCGTAGCTGCCCGATGCGGTGTCGGGCAGGAAGCCGGGGGCATCGGCCGTGGGCCGGTCGATGGGATCGTCGCCGCCGATGTGGGGCGGCTCCTCATCGGTGTTGGCCGGGAGCAGGGTCAACACGTCGTCGATCATGGCGCGTGCTTCGGTGATGTCGGCCGCCACCAGATGGGCCAGGCCGCTGGTGCGGGCGTGCACGGCGGCGCCTCCCAGGTCGGCGTTGCCGATGGTGATACCCGTGAACTCGGCCACCATCTGGGGGCCGGACACGAAGGCGTAGGCATCGGCGGTCATGACCACCACGTCGGCTAGGCCCGTCAACAACGACACCCCGGCCGTTGTGGGCCCCGTCACCACCATGAGGATGGGCACCACCCCCGAACACGCCACGAAGGCCTGGGCCGCCCGTCCCCACCCGTCGAGGGCGGCGACCCCTTCGTCGGCCGATGCACCGGCCGTGGTGATCTCGATCACCAGCGGTACCCGGCGTTCGAGGGCGTGGTGGGCGGCCGCGGCCAGGTCGGCGCCGTCGACGGCGAGCAGGTCGCGCCTCGGGTCGTCGGGATCGAGGACGACCGTGACCACCGGCCCGGCCCCCCGGACGCCGACGGTGATGGTGGTCGACCCCGGTGTCGACGCCCGCAGCGGCAACGAGGCGCTGGAGGCGTCGGTCACGGTCATTGGGTGAGAAGCTATCCCGGTCGGTTCCACCACCGCCCATTACTCGGGAGTAGCCATGACCACCCCTCACATCGCCGCCGATCCCGACGAGTTCGCGCCGATTGTCCTCATGCCCGGCGACCCGCTGCGGGCCCGGTTCATCGCCGAACAGCACCTCGACGACGCCCGTTTGGTGACCGATGTCCGCAACGCCTACGGCTACACCGGCACGGCCGACGGAAAGCCGGTGTCGGTGATGACCCACGGGATGGGTATGCCCTCGGTCAGCATCTATGCCACCGAGCTGATCCGCTTCTTCGGCTGCGAGATCTTGATCCGGGTCGGTTCGTGTGGCGGCCTGGGCGACATGGCGCTGGGTGACTTGATCATCGCCCACGCGGCCGGCACCGATTCGGCCATGAATCGAGACCGCCTCGGGGGCCACGATCTTCCGGCCGTGGCCGACTTCGGTCTCACCCGGGCCGCGGTCGATGCGGCCGACGAGCTGGGTCTCGACGCGCGGGTGGCCCCGGTGTTCAGCAGCGACGTGTTCTATGGCGACGACGACGCGCTGATGGACAAGCTGGTGGCCAACGGCATGGTTGCCGTGGAGATGGAGGCGGCCGCCCTCTATGCGGTGGCGGCCGCCGAAGGAGCTCGGGCCCTCACCCTCTTGACGGTGAGTGATCGCATTGGTCACCCCGAGCGGCTCACCACCGAACAACGAGCGTCGGGTTTCGACTCCATGATCGAGCTGGCCCTCGGGGTGGCGAGGCGGGTCTGAGCTGTCTCACGCCGAGACGAGCTCGGTGTCAGGCCGAATCCAGCTCGGCCGCCAGGTGCAGGCCGTCCTGGTGGGCGACCTCGCGTCGGATCACCGAGCGCAGGGTGTCGTGGACAGCCCGAGCCGGTGCCGACGGGGTGGTGCGGCGGCGGCTGATGTAGCCCACTTCGCGGCGACTGAGACCATCGATGCGAACCCGGCGGTAGTCGCCGGCCAACCACACCGGCGTGGCGCTGGCGGGCACGAGCGCCGGACCGAAACCCTGGAACGCCAGCGACGCCAGCAGTCGCATGCCGTCGATCTCGGCCAGCGGCGTGAGCTCGGCATTGGTCTCGCGGTCGACCGCATCGCGAAAAGCGTTGCCTTTGGGCGGCAGCAACACCGGATGTTCGGCCAGCTCGGTGAAGCTGATGCGGGCCTTGGTGGCCAGCGGGTGATCGGCGGGGGCCACCACGATGCGCTCCTCGTCGAAGAACCGCTCGCTGGCGACGTCGGGGTCCCGGATAGGCAGCTGTACGACGGCACCGTCGAGCTGGTCGGCCAGCAGTTGCGGCATCAGCGAGGTGGTGGTGGCGTCGGTGACAATCAGTCGAATGTTGGGGAACGCCTCACTCAATTCGTCGAGCAGGAGGGGCAGCAACCACCGACCGGTGGTGCCGATCATTCCCAGCCTGACCTCACCCCGGATGTCGTCGCGGAGCGCGGCCACGTCGGCTTCGATGGCCACCATCTCGCTGAGCACCCGCCGGGCCCGGTCGACCACCATGGCTCCTTCGGCGGTGAGCTCCCCTGACGAACGGTCGATGAGGGTGGTGCCCAGTTCTCGCTCGAGGCGAGCGACATGGGTGGAGATGTTGGATTGCACGGTGTGCAGGGCGCGGGCTGCAGCCGAGAAGCTCTGGTGTTCGGCCACGGCCAACAGTGCACGGAGTTGGCGGAGATCCATCTCTAGGAAAGATATCAGATATCGATGGTAACTGTTGGACAGATGTGTGTCGGCCGGGCATACTGAGTCTCAGAACACGAACGGATCTTCCCCCGGATCCGTTCGGAGTCCGACCCTCCTGGTTCCCCCAATCAGTCGAGGTCGATGAGAAACGAGACCGGTTCCCCCACCGGTCTCGTTTCGCGTTCGGGATCCGGTCGCCCCGCTCCCCGCGGCCGGTGTTGGTTGAGTACGGTGCCGGACATGGCCCGCGGAGCTGCCTTCTTCGATCTCGACCGCACGTTGTTGCCCGGGGCGTCGGGTCCGATCATCTCCGACGCCCTGCGATCGGCCGGTGTGCTGAGCGCCAACAAGGTGCCCGGCGAAGGTCTGGTGTTCGGGCTGTTCGACCTGATCGGTGAGACCCGACCGTCGATGATGCTGGCCCGCCAGGGTGTCAAGTTCTCCGAAGGGTGGGAGGTCGAAGCGGTCCGAGCGGCCGGCCACGATGCCGCCACCCGGTTGGTGCCCCGGGTGCAGCCGTTCGCCCTGCAGCTGATGGCCGAACACCGCGCCGCAGGCCGGCCCGTGGTGATGGCCACCACCACGCCGTACGACGTGGCGGCACCTCTGGGTGAGGCCCTCGGGCTCGACGACGTGATCGCCACCCGTTACGGGGTCTCCGACGGCCACTACGACGGCACCGTCGACGGCCACTTCGTCTGGGGCCGAGGCAAGCTGGCGGCGGTCGAGGACTGGGCGGCGGCCAACGACGTCGATCTGGCCGCCAGTCACGCCTACAGCGACTCGTACTACGACCAGCCGCTGTTGGGAGCCGTGGGTGATCCCGTGGTGGTCAATCCTGACCCGCGAATGCGGTTTGTGGCCCTGCTGCGGGGATGGCCCACGGTGTACTTCGACGTTCCCCCCGGGGTGCCCAAGGTCGGTGGCGTCGAGCCCCAGCGGGCGCTCATGGCGGTCACTCGCCCGGAGTTGTTCGCCTACGCCCAGTTCCGCATCGCCGGCACCGACCACATCCCCCCGTCAGGACCCGCGATCGTGGTCGGCAACCACCGCAGCTACTTCGACACCGTGGCCATGGCCCTCGCCCTGGGTCGGGCCGGTCGGCCGGCGCGGTTCCTGGGCAAGAAGGAGGTGTTCGACGCCCCCATCATCGGCAGCGTGGCCCGGGCCATGGGCGGCATCGTGGTCGACCGGGGGTCGGGATCGGACGAACCGCTCGAGGCGGCCGCCAACGCGCTCGAGGCGGGTGAGCTGGTGGTGATGATGCCCCAGGGCACCATTCCCCGGGGCCAGGCCTTCTTCGATCCGGTGCTGAAGGGTCGCCCCGGTGTGGCCCGCCTGGCTCGCATGACCGGTGCCCCCGTCATCCCCGTCGGACTGTGGGGAACCGACCGGGTGTGGCCTCGGTCGGCTCGGTTCCCGGCGGTGTGGAACGTGCTCGATCCGCCCGAGGTGTTCGTGCGGGTGGGCGAATCGGTGCCGGGTCTCGAACGTTCGGAGTCGGCCGAGGCGTCCGACGTCGAACGGGTGATGACCGCCATCTCCCGCCTGGTGCCCGAGGCCGGTAAATCCGTCGACCCCACGCCCGAACAGCTGGCCCGGACCTTTCCACCCGGATTCGACCACGATCCTGACGCCGCTCGCACCTCATCCTGAGCGGCGACGGTGCCACGAGCCCGACGTGAGCCGAGCCTAGGCTCGCGCCATGACGTACCGGTTGGCCATCGAGGTCGGACAGGAGCGCCTCCGGGCCGCGGTGGTCGAGGACGGTCGCGTGTCGTGGGTCCGGTTACACGACGGCGAGGGGCTGTTGGCGGCGGTGCACCACGGCGACGACGGAGTGGTCTCGGTCGGCGACGATGCGGTGGCCGCCACCGGTGGGGCGGGCCGCTTCGACCCTGATCCGGCGGGTGGACTGGGAACGTCCGACGAGGCGATCGCAGCCATGGCGGCCCTGCTCGCCGCGGTGCAGTCGTCGGTTGTCGAGAGTCGGGGAGCGGCTCCCGAGCTGGTGATGCTCGCCCACCCCGACGACTGGCCGGCAGCCAAGACCCGAGCGCTGAGCGAGGCTGCCCGCCAGGCCGGCCTGCGATCGTTCGAGCGCGTGTCCGCGGGTGCGGCGGCCGACGCCTACCGAGACGTGAGCGGGCGCTCGGACCGTCCGGTCCGAGCAGTGGGGTACGGCGCCGCCATCATGGCCGCCAGCGCGGTGGCCCTCGACAGCACGACGGCCATACCGGTCGCCGACGCGGTGCCCTCCCTCATCACCCTGGAAGACATCGCCGGGCCACTGCCCGACACCCCCATCCCCTCGACACCGGAGTATCCGTCCGACGGCCCGCGGTCGGTGTTCGACGAACCGGTCGCCACGCCGCCGCCCTCCACCCAGGCGATGCCCACAGTGCCGCCGCCACCCCCGCCGGCGGGCCCGCCGCCCACTGAGCCGCCGCCGCCGCCCGGCGACGACAATCGGGGACTTCGGTGGGCCGTCGGCCTCGGTGTGTTTGCCCTGGTGCTCCTGTTGGCGCTGATCGTGGTGTTGCTCAACGACGGCGATGGGGGTGACGACGTGCGCACGTCGACCTCCACCACGTCGGTGCCGACGACCTCGTCGGTGCTGGCCACCACCACCTCGGCGTCGACCACGACAACAACCATTGCGCCGACGACCACCAGCACCACGTCGACCACCACTACCAGCACCACCACGACAACCACGACAACAACAACCACCACCACGACCATTGCGCCGACGACCACCACGGAGGCGCCGCCCGTAGAGGTCGTGGTCGAGCCGGGTGAGATCATCATCGATCCCGATGGAGTGGCCACATCGATCGCCATCGGGGCCGACGGCGCCTTTGCCGTGTCCACCCTGATCCTGGCCCTGGGTGATCCCGATGACGACTCGGGCTTCATTGCCCGAGAGGCCTGCGCCACACCCGAGGTCCGCCTGGTCACCTGGGGCACACTCCAGCTGGTGCTGCTCGACGACGCCACCCAATCGGTGGGGCAGTGGAACGTGTGGTCGTCGCTGGGTGAGGACCTCGAGTACGTGACCGGCGCCGGTATCGGAGTGGGCTCGACCGTGGCCGACGTCGGTTCGGCCTACGACGACGTCAGCCTCGAGCCTGCCGGTGGCGGTCTCGACAACTTCATCCTGGTGATCAACGAACCGGGCGGCACCATCGTGGGCATCACTTCCGGTGGCGCCGACGATGACATCATCGAGTCGATGTGGTCGGGCGACGGTTGCAGCAACCTGTTCGCCCTCTGAAACTCCGGGTGCGAACCGGGGCGACCTTCAGCCGCCGGTGCGCTGGCGGATGACGTTCAGGGCACTGCCGGCCCGGAACCAGCCGATCTGATCGTCGCTCAACGTGTGTCGGGTCGAGATCTGGTCGGTGCTGCCGTCGCCGTGGGTGAGCACCACGGTCACCTCGGCATCGGGCGCCAGGTCGGCCAGCCCTTTCACGGCCACCCGGTCGTCTTCTTGCACCTTCTCGTAGTCGGCCGGATCGGCGAAGGTGAGCGGCAGGATGCCCTGCTTCTTGAGGTTGGTCTCGTGGATGCGGGCGAAGGAGCGGGCGATGACCACCCGGGCGCCACGGAACCTCGGCTCCATGGCCGCATGTTCGCGGGAGGAACCCTCACCCATGTTCTCGTCACCCACGGCCACCCAGCTCACGCCGTTCTCGTGGTAGTTGCGGGCGATGTCGGGGTACGACCGTCGTTCGCCGTCGAGTTGATCCTTGCCGGTGCCGACCTCACCACCGAAGGCGTTGACCGCACCCAGGTACAGATTGCCCGAGATGTTCTCGAGGTGACCGCGGTACTTGAGCCACGGGCCGGCCATGGAGATGTGGTCGGTGGTGCACTTGCCCTGGGCCTTGAGCAGCACGGGCATGTCGGCGTAGTCGTTGCCGTCCCACGCCGGGAACGGGGTGAGCACCTGCAGCCGGTCGCTGGTGGGGGAGACCCGCACCTCGATGGCGCCGCCGTTGTCGGGCGGAGCGATGAAACCGCTTTCGCCCTCGTCGAAGCCGCCCGGAGGCAGCTCGACACCCACCGGCTCGGCCAGGGTGACCGAGTCGCCGTCGTCGTTGACCAGGCTGCCGTTCACCGGATCGAAGTCGAGGCTGCCGGCCAGGGCCAACGCCACCACCGTTTCGGGTGAGGTCACGAAGGCCAGGGTGCTCGCATAACCGTCATTGCGTTTCGGAAAGTTGCGGTTGTAGGAGGTGACGATGCTGTTGGCGGTGCCGTCCTCGACGTCTTTGCGGTCCCATTGGCCAATGCAGGGGCCGCAGGCATTGGCCAGCACGGTGGCGCCGGCCGCCTCGAAGTCGGCGAGCAGTCCGTCGCGTTCGATGGTGGCCCGAACCTGCTCCGAACCCGGAGTGATCATCAGCGGGGCGTTCACCGTGAGCCCTTTGGCCGCCGCGTCGCGAAGGATCGAAGCGGCGCGGGTGATGTCTTCGTAGCTCGAGTTGGTGCAACTACCGACAAGTGCCGCGCTGACCTCGAGTGGCCAACCCTGGGCTCGAGCCTCGTCGCCCAGCGCCGACACCTCGCGGGCCAGGTCGGGGGTGTGGGGTCCGTTGATGTGGGGGCGCAGCGTCGACAGGTCGATCTCGATCACCTGGTCGTAGAACCGGGACGGATCGGCCAGCACCTCGTCGTCGGCGCGAAGGTCGTGGGCCACCGCGTTGGCGGCGTCGGCGATTTCTTCGCGACCGGTGGCCTTGAGGTACCGGGCCGTGGCGTCGTCGTAGCCGAACAGCGAGGTGGTGGCGCCGATCTCGGCTCCCATATTGCAGATGGTGGCTTTCCCGGTGGCACTGAGACTGTTGGCTCCAGGCCCGAAGTATTCGACGATGGCGCCGGTGCCACCCTTCACGGTGAGGATCTCGGCCACCTTGAGGATCACGTCCTTGGGGGACGACCAGCCGTTCAGTTCGCCGGTGAGGTGCACACCGATGGCCTTGGGCCACTTGACGTTCCAGGCAAAGCCGGTCATCACATCGACCGCGTCGGCGCCGCCGACACCGATGGCGATCATGCCCAGGCCACCGGCGTTGGGGGTGTGGCTGTCGGTGCCGATCATCATGCCGCCGGGGAAGGCGTAGTTCTCGAGCACCACCTGGTGGATGATGCCGCTGCCCGGTTTCCAGAAACCGGCCCCGTACTTGGCGCACACCGACTCGAGGAAGTCGTACACCTCTTCGTTGTTCTCGACCGCCGCCAGTAGATCGCGTTTGCCGTCGTCGCGCGCCTGGATGAGATGGTCGCAGTGTGTGGTGGTGGGAACCTGCACCTCGTCGAGACCGGCGGTCATGAACTGCAGCCAGGCCATCTGAGCGGTGGCATCCTGCATGGCAACCCGATCGGGCCGCAGGTCGACATAGGACTCGCCCCGCTCGAGCTCCTGGTCGGCCGCGTCGAGGTGGTTCACCAGGATCTTCTCGGCCAGGGTGAGCGGTCGACCGAGCTTCTGGCGCCCGGCAGCCAGACGGTCGCCCAATGTGGCGTAGACGTTCTGGATGAGCTCGATGGGGGTGTTGGCGTAGACGGCCATGGCGGAGTCCTCGGTGGGGGGAATGGGTCCTGGTGTTGTTCTACCCGAAGTTGTAGCGTCTGTGCTTGTAGTAGTCAAGTTTGATACAAGTCCCGCTGTTTGCTACAAAGGACCGATGGCCCGCACCATTCGTTATCGAGAAATCGCCGATGTCGTGCGGGAGCGGATCGAGTCCGGCCGGTACGAGCCGGGGCAGGTGTTGCCGTCGGAGTCGGAGTTGACCGCCGAGTTCGACGCCAGTCGGGTCACCGTCCGCAAAGCATTGGAATCACTCCGTGACCGTCGCCTGGTCGACTCCCGACAAGGGTTCGGGTGGTTCGTGCCGGCGGTGCCGCTGCAGCAGACGCTGGCCCGCCTCGACACCCTCGAGTCCCATCTGGCCGCGTCACAGCGAGCGTCGGAACGCCAGGTCACCGGATTCGCGTTCGTCTCGGCCCCACCCGCGGTGGCCGCCGTGCTGAACGCCGCCACCGTGCTCGAGGTTCGGCGGCTGCATCTGGCCGATGGTCGGCCTTTCGCCCGCATCACGGTGTGGTGCCCCGAGGCCCTGGGATCGTCGTTGTCGCGTGCCGATGTGGAAGCTGCTCCGTTCATCGATCTGCTCGACGTCTCGTGGGGCGGGGCCGTGCAGACCATCGGTGCGCAGGCGGCCGGCGACGAGGACGCCGAACTGCTGGCCGTACCGGTCGGGTCGCCGGTGCTGGTGTGTCGCCGCACCACCACCGACGCCGATGAGCGTCCGGTGCTGATGAGCGAGCACGTCTTTCCCGGTCACCTCACCGAGTTCGTGGCCGACCTTCCTCATGTCAGCTCGTCGATGGAACCCAGCGGCCTGCGCCTCGTCGAGTAGCCCGGCGCTCAAGGCGGGCTCGTCCAGGCCGATTCGAGGAAGGTGTCACCTCGTCTTTTCGCGTCCTTGCTGTTCGGGCTGACCCTGCTGGTCGCCGGCTGCGGCGGCGACTCCGGGCGCGACGAAGCCATTGCCGAGCTCCAGGGGGCGGGGTGGTCCGTCGAAGAGGCCACCTGTTACGTGGACGCCACCATCGAGGCAATCGGTCCCGACGCCTTGTCGTCGAGTGCCGACTTGTCGCCGGAGCATCTCGACACCTTGTACCAGGTGTCGAGCGGGTGCCGCCTGACCGCCGACGAACCCCTCCAGCTCGACGAGTCGATCGGCTTCGGCGAGCTGACCGAACGCGACCTCAACGACGCCCTCACCGAGATGACCGACGAAGAGCTCATCGCTTGGGCGGCCCTGTACGGGTTCGACGCCGGTCCGCTGGCCGCCGACGTGGCCGAGCTCCGTGATCAGGCCCTCGACGATCTCACCATCACTCGGGGCTTCGAGCTCACCGAGGCCCAGTGCATCATCGACTTCTTGTTCCGCCGGTTCGGCAAGGCCGGTCTCGACCTGGGTGCGGTTCCCACCGCCGAGGTGGCTGGGGCCGAGGCCGATGCCATCGACACCTGTGCACCCCACCGAGCCGACGGCTGAACCTGTCTAGAGCTCGGGCCAGCGCCGTTTGGCTCGCCGACGTCGGGAATCGCGGTCGCCGAGGGCCCACACCCTGCGCCACGCACCGGCATCGGGACCATGCAGTGAGGGTGTCGAGCCGGCATGGGCCCGCTGCCGGGCCGAGTACCAATCGCTCGACGCCTCGTCGGCCAGCTCGGCCACCGCCGCCTCCAACCGGGCCGCGAATCGAGCCGACCGTTCGTCTTCGGTGGGGGACAGGGGGTGTCCGAAGGTGACGGTGGTGACCGCCGGTTTCGGGCGGTTTCGGCCCTTGGGCAGGATGCGGCCGGTTCCTTCGATGTGCACCGGCACCACCGGTACCGAACAACGGGCCGCGAGATAGGCGGCACCGCCCCGGAAGGGCTGGCCCCATCCGTCGGGGCTGCGACCGCCCTCGGGGTACAGCAACATGCTGTGTCCGTCGTCGATGAGCTCGGCTGCCAGATCGGCCGACTTGCGACCCACCTTGGTGCGTTCGATGGGAATGGCACCGATGGTGAGCGCCGAGATCGCTCCGGTGACGTGGTTGCCGAAGAAATAGTCGGCGGCGGCGCCCACGATCAGCTGCCGGCGGAACCGCACCGGGATGGAGGTGAGCAGCACCGGCGTGTCGACGTGGCTGTGGTGGTTGGCGGCGAACAACACGGGCCCGTCGAGGTCGTCGAGTCGATCGGCCCCGCGTCGCCGGGGTGCAGCCAGCGCCGCCACCACCGGTCGCATCACTCCTTCGACCATCGCGGCCCGCGCCACCCGGGCCGATGGGCGGCGAGCCCAGTCGGTGTCGTAGTCGGCGCCCAAACGGCCCCGGGAGGGGGCCGGGTCGACACCTGCGGGAGTGGTGCCGGCTCGGTACGGGAACGACAGCCCCCCGATCGGTGACCGAACCCGCATCACGACACGTCGGCCATCAAGATGGGCGGGTTGTGGACATGGGTGATGGTGGGCTGGGGGCCGACGACGTCGCTGGCCATCTCGAGGGCATCGGCCAGGGTGGACGCCGGGCGGAATCCCAGGCGCCGGACGGCTTTGGTGTCGCCGCCCACGATGATGACCTGGCCCAGCCACTGGAGGGCGTGCGAACCCCAGTACCACATGTAGAACGGATGGACGCCGTGGTAGGCGTGTGAGGTGCGGTACAGATGGCGGTACCACTCGTCCTCGGCGAACTGGGTCTCGTATTTCTGTTCGATCTCGAGGGGGTCGGTGGTGTCGGCCAGGACCTGCTCGAAGAAGTCGATGTAGCTGGGGTGGTGGACGGGATGGAATTCCCAGGGTGTGGGGTGGCTCATGATCAACACCCCGCCCTCCCGTACGAGGGGCTGACCCCGGTACAGGTTGAAGAAGTACCCCAGCCCCAGGCACATGACCAGGATCGGGTTCATGATCGAGTTCACGTTGTACGGGCAGATGTAGGGCAGACCCATGGTGAGCACATCGGTCTGGCCCTCGACCGGTACCAGGTGCTGGCGGTACACGTTTTCGGTGGTGACCTCGTGCACCGCCTCGACCTCGCCGGCCTGTACCGAGGTGAGCTCGTAGGGCGCCTGCCAGCCGCTGAAGACCTTGCGCCGGGCCCGGGCCGGCATGAGGTCGAGGCCCTTCTGCATCCCCACGAAGGTGGCCCGCTCGCGTGGTGACCACTCCCACTCGCGCTTCTGCAGCATCGACAGCGGGCCGTCGGCCCCGAAGGTGTTGTTGTTGACGGTGGTCTCGATCTGGAAGACGTTCACGTCGGCGTCGCGGATCACCTTGCCCATCCGCCAGTTGCTGTGATGGAGCTCGGACTTGTGGCGGTCCATGAACGAACGACTCTTGCGCATGGTGTCGACGTTGTGGTGGTGACGAAGACCCTGGTAGCCGGACAATCCGGTGGCCGTGGACTTCCAACCGCCGTCCATGGCCACCAGGTTGATGTTGACGTAGACGATGAGGTCACTCTCGGCTGCCCGGCGACTCATCTGGACCTCTTCGCCGTGGTCGGTCTCGCCCAGCAGGACCATGCCGTCGGGGTCTTCGGCGTCGTGGTTGTAGAGCCGGCCGCTGGGGGCGAAGGCGTCGTAGACCCGGTCGCCGACGGCGTGACGCAGCTCGCTCTCGGTCATGCGGCGGTGCAGGGCCAGGGCGGCGATGATGTGGATGTCGTCGACACCGACCTCGGCCGCGGTGTCGAGCACCGCCTCGATGATGCGCTGACGGATGTCGGGTCGACGCATGGGCGGCAGGGGCAAGGAGATGTCGTCGAAGGCGATGGTGAGCTGCATGTCGGGGGACAGCAGCTCACCGAGCGGCTTCGAATCGCCGAGCGGGTGACCGAGGGCGTGGCGGATGGCGCCGTCGGGGTCGGCCAGACCGTCGATCGGTTCGGCCGGGTAGATCACCCGGCTGCGCCCGGGCGGCAGCTTCTCGGTACGAAACCCCTCGCCGTGATGGAACACCAGGGGAGGAGTGGACCGGTCGACGTCGAGGACCAACCCCGGTCGAGCTGCTCGTTTGGGTTTGGACTTCGAACTCACACAGCACTCCGGGGGGCGAGGGGCACCAGCTTGCGGGGACCGCCGGGGGACTTGGCGAAGTGCTCCACCAACCAGCCTCGCTTGCGGGCCAACGTGGCCAGTTTGGTCTCGGGGTTGACGGCAACCGGGAAGCCGACTGCCTCGAGCATGGGCAGGTCGCTGGCCGAGTCGGCGTAGGCCACCGACTCGCGCAGATCGATGTCGTGGGCCGCGGCGTAGTCGGCCATGGCCTGGTAGCGGGCTTCGCCGGTGGGAGGGACGTCGGTCATGCGGCCGTCGTAGGTGCGGCGTTCGGCCGGGCCCTTCACCCCCAGCGATGGGGCGATGATGTCGTCGAACAGCGGCTCGAGGGGACGAACCACGAAGTCGAGGGCGCCGGTGATGAGGACGGTTCGATGCCCCAGCCGGCGGTGTTCGCGCACCCGCCGAATGCCGGCGGGGAACGACTTGGTGAGGATGAGGTCGCTGAACGATTCGATCGCGTCTCGTTCGAGCTGGTCGACCGGCGCCAGGTCGTAGCGTCGGTAGAAGTACCGGAGGAAGTCGCTGCGGTCGACCCGGTCGAGGGCCAACAAGGTGGGGGCTTCGGCCACCGTTCGCATCACGAACCGAATCCGGTCACGGTCGGGTAGCCGGCGGCTGGCCAGCCACGCGTAGGAGGCCACCACGTTGGAGGCGATGAGGGTGTTCTCCAGGTCGAAGACCGCCAGGTGTCGGTCCGGTGACAGGACCTGACCACGAAGGCGTTCGCTGCGGCTGGGTCCGGTGCGGGCTCCCGGGGTGGTTTTGACCCGGCCCGCCTTGACCACCGACGGCAGATGCACATCGTGCACGTACGTGGGCCAGTCGATGGCGCGGGGGTCGAAGGCGAAAGCTGCCTGGTCGGTGTCGTCGAGGCTGTCCCACAACCCGAGCAGGCGGTCGAGACCGTAGATGGCCTCACACTCGGCGTAGGCGCCGTACAGCTCGACATACCCGAGCGCCCGTTCGGCTTGTTCGCGCCGGTCTTCGAGGACGGCGCCGAACTCGGCCTGGCGGCCCCGCAACGGCAGCTTGTGGACGACGGCCTCGGTTCGTTCGATGACGGTCTTGGCCCGCTCCAGCTGCTTCTGCACCCGACCCCGCCCGGGGAACGACCATGACGACACGGCGATCGGCTGACCGCGTTCGTCGTACAACGGGTGCTCGGTGAACCATGCTTGGGTGAGATCGACGAGTTGGCCGTACTTGAGCGGGTTGACCGAACCCGATGCCACCTGGATGATGTCGGTGCCGTCGGGCCCTGGCTGGTGGCCCCGAGCGGCCACCGCACAGATGGCGGCCACCACCATGTCGACCGGGATGACGTCGACGGTGCCCTCGGGAACGCCGGGGAACTCCTTCAGCAACCCGCGGGCGTAGGAGATGATGACCGGTTCGGCCATACGGAATCCGCGGATCCAGCCGGTCGAGGGATGCTCGACCGCCGATTCGATGATGGAGGGCCGCACGATCGACACGTCGAGACCGGTGGTGCCCGTGGTCTCGAGCAGGGCCTTTTCTCCGAGGGCCTTGGTGTAGGCGTAGGCGTCGGGGAATCCCAATGACGAGGCGCGGGCTCGACCCGCCTCGGCCATCTGATCGGTGACCCAGCGGTTGCGGAGTTGTTCCGTCTTGGCCGCCAGTGCCGGAGTCCCGGCTGCTCCCAGCTCGGCACGCGCCCGGCGGCGGAACTCGGTGAGGCGGTCCGGCTCCCGGCTCTGGGTTTCGACATCGTGGCGCGCCCGGCGGGCGGCATCGACCTCGCGCCGCCAGTCCACATCGACGAAGAACGGGCTGTCGTCGACCGCGATCTCGGGGGCGTCGCCGCGGCGACTGCCGGCGACGTAACACGTGGACACGGCCACCAGATGCGGCTCGACGCCGAGGTCATCGAGCAGTTCGGCGATCCGAACCGGACCCAGCAGGTTGATCTCGACTGCCTGATCCAACGGTGAATCGAACGACACCGCGGCCGCGGAGTGGATGACGATGTCGCATTCGGCCAGGTTCTGGCGGGCCGCGGCGTCGAGCCCCAGGCCATCGACGCTGACGTCGCCGGCCACGGCGGTCACCCGGCTGGCCACGGCGGTGTCGAAGTCGTCCCCGTGTTGCGCCCGGAGCTGGTCGAAGGCGTCGTTGCGGAGGATGTCGCGTTCGACTCGGCGCTGGGCCCCCCGGCGGCCGGGACGCACCAACAACACCAGCTCGATGTCGGGAACGGACCGCAGGAGACGCTCGACCAGCGCCGTTCCCAGGAAGCCCGTGGTGCCGGTGATGGCGACGCGTTTGCCGGCGAGGTGCTCCACGATCACGTGCTCTCTCTACCACATGGTAGAGACCGCCTACCATGTGGTCGTGGCCGCGTCCGTCGACCTTCCCGACACCAAGACGAGAGTGCTCGGTGCCGCCCTCGCGTCGTTCGGCACCACCGGCTACGACGGCACGTCGCTCGACGATCTCGCTGGCGCGCTCGGTCTCCGCAAGCAGACGATCCTCTACCACTTCGGCTCGAAGCGCGAGCTGCTCGACGCGGTGGTCGATCGGGCGGCCGACGAGCTGGTCGGCACCCTCGAGGCCGCCGTGCTCACCAGCGCCACCGGGTTTGCCCGCATCGAGTCGGTGGTGCGGTCGGTCTTTCGGCTGGCGCTGCGCCGTCCCGAGCTGCTCGGGTTGCTGCGCGAGGTCTCGCGGCCGGGCTCTCCCACCGCCGTTCGTTTGTCGGAGCGGCTCGAGCCCCTGGTCGAACGGGCCGTGGCCTTCCTCGAGATCGAGATGGCCGAGGGCCGGTTGCGGCCCACCGACGCCCGGTTGCTGCTGCTCAGCGCCTACTCGACGGTCGTGGGCACTGCCACCGAAGTCGAGGTGTTGCGGGCGGTCGGGGTCGAGCCCACCCTGCGCTCGATGGCGATGCGGCGCCGCGAGCTCCTTCGCTTCCTCGAGTCGGCACTGACCTGAGCTTGGCCGCACGGGGGCGGTCAGGTCGGGCCGGCCCGGGTATTCGGTTGTCAAGGTGCGGTGCCGGGACTGGCAGTGCCCTGTGCGGGTGCGAGCCGTCGGTCTTGTCGTGGTTTGGGGGGAAGTGGGTGGTTTGGGTCAGGCGGCGAGGGTGGTGTCCGCCTGGGAGAGGACGGGAGTGGGTGGGGGGAGGTCGAGGTGGAGGGTGCCGTCGGGTTGGTAGAGACGGAGGCGGCGGTCGGTGTCGAGCACGAGGCGCCAGCCGTCGTCGTGGATGCGGTGATGCCAGCGTCTGGAGAGGGGGATGAGGTTGTCGAGCCTGGTGGGGCCGCCGTGTTCGCGGAACACGACGTGGTGTATCTCGAGTTGCGACCAGGGGGCGCCGGAGATGGCACACCCGGGGTAGAGGGCGCGGAGGGCGGATCGTTGGGCGGATGTGGCTGTCCGCGCTGAGCGGGACACGTTGACTCGGCCGTCGGGCAGGGTGTCGATGCGGCGGACGACGCAGTCGCAGGCCAGCCGGCCGATGGTGCCGGGCGAAACCGGGAGGCCGTCGCTGGTCTCGGCGATCGTGTGGTCATGCGAGCCAGCGACCAGTGTCGAGCCGTCGGTGAGCACGTCGAGGTGCACGACCGGCATGGTGTTGTCGTGGGTCGCTTCGGTGTTGGCGCCACGCACCATCAAGTCGACGAGGGCTTGGGCGGCGATCTGATCGGCGCTGAGTCCGTGGTCGGGTCCGAGTTGCTCGGCCAGCACTCGGCATTGGTGGCGGAGGGCTTGGTGGGCGGCGGCGCCCTGGAGCGGATCGAGCACGGCCGCGAGCCTGTAGGTCTGGCTGTCTCGGCTGGGCCAGACACTGGCCATGGTCTCCTTCGATGCTTGCTCGGCAGCGGTGTCGCCGTGGTCGGCTCGGATGCGGTCACGCAGCCGATGCACGCGGCGCCGGAAGCTGTCGACCCGGAGCCGGCCGGCCGCGTCGGCGATGCGGTTGTCCGATTGGATCAGGACACCGATCTCGGCGTCGGTCATGCGGTCGCACATGCGGGCCAGCACGTCGACGTTGTCGGGTCGAGCCGACCCGACACGGATCGCCTCGCCCAGCTCGGGGAACCGACCAGACATCTCGGCCCGAGCCACATCGGCGGCGACCCGGGCCGACGTGACGCTGTCGTGATCGGCCAGGACGACCTCAGCCGACCGACCGGCCTGGTCGGCCAACCGGGCGACGGCGACCAGCAGGCCGGCGCAGTCGCGTTCGACTTGGCGGATCGAACTCACCAGCGGCTCGAGGCCGTCGGCATCTGTGTCGCCATGAGCGAGCAGAGCGGACGCAGCCATCAGCTGCTCGTGCGCCTCCTGCACGCTCTGTTCGACGGTGGCTGATTCCATGCCTTCACGGTATCGAACATATGTTCGATACACAAGTCGATTCCAACGATTCTCGAACTTCTCGTGACGCGCCCGAGAACATGGCTCTGCGCCCCTGTGCCTGCGCTGATCCACCGGGCGGCCGCCACTGCCCAAGAGACGGTCTGTGTGGAGGTCGGCCGGCAATTTCGTCCACATTGAGGAGTCCGATGAAGCTGCTCGCGCCGATGCTCCCCACGCAACCAGCGTCTCGACGAGCTCTCCGAGCGGGAGTTGGGCTTCATGGATCAGCAGACGGGCCGGTACTACGACGCCGACGAGCACTCTCGCGAGCTGCTGGTCGCCTTCGTCGAGGCGAATCCCGATCAGTTCCTCCACCAGAGCCGGCGACTCATTCGTGCCCACCACAGGTTCGCCCGCCCCGTGGCGCCCGATCGGGACCCTCCGGTACAGTCAGTCGCATCGGCGAGTGGGGGAGCGGACCGATGCGCAGGCGACTCGTGACCGTTGTGGCAGCCCTGGCCGTACTGGCCTCGGGCTGCACTTGGGTGACGGTGCTCGACGCCGATCCCGGTCGTGGCGGTGCACCGGTGCGGATCCTCGATCCGGCGCCGGCCACCCAGATCGAGGGCGACGGCGACGTCGAGGTCGAGGTGCGGTTGAAGCGCACCATCGACGCCGACTCGTTCCTGGCCTACCTGCGGACCGGCAGCACGCCGCAGGGGAACTGGCGCGAGGTCACCGACGAGTTCGTCCTCGACGGTCGCCGCACGAGCGCCACCCTGTCGACCACCGAACCCGGGGTGGCGAAGCTGGTGGTGCTGGCCTGGCGGTCCAACGGCTCGCTGTCGCCGAAGGTCGCCACCACCACCTGGTCATGGGAGCCCGATGTCGAGACCGAGCAAGGGTGTGACCCACTCGATCCCGCCCGCTGCGTGCTGCCGTTCCCCAACGATCACTTCACCCGCCGCGACCCGACCTCCGACACCGGCCGGCGGGTCGACTTCGTGGCTGCGGCGATGCCCACCAACGTCGATGGTGATCCCGTCGACCCCACCGAGCTCAACCGCAACGACGGATTCAGTCCCGGGTCGGCCATCGTCACCAAGGTGCCGGGGCTCGATCCGGCCGCCAGCCAGATGGCACCCATCACCGACATCGAGCGGTCGCTCGACCCCGACTCGCCCATCGTGATCATCGACACGGTCACCGGCGCTCAGCATCTGCACTGGGCCGAGCTGGACAGCAACGCCACCTCCGACGACACCCGGGTGTTGTTCATACGGCCGGGAGTGAACTTCGAGGAGGGGCGGCGCTACGTGGTGGCCCTGCGCAACCTGGTCGACGGCGACGGTCAGGCGATCGAGCCGTCCCGGGCCTTCCGGCTCTACCGCGACCGGATTCCCACCTTCGAGCCGGCCATCGAGGCGCGGCGCCCGGCGGTGGAACGTCTCTTCGGCACCCTTCGTCGCGCCGGCGTCGAGCGCAACGAGCTCTACCTGGCGTGGGACTTCACCGTGGCCAGCGAACGCAACTTGTCCGAGCGCATGTTGCACATCCGAGACGACGCCTTCGCCTCGCTGGACGGAGCGGCGCCGAACTTCTCGGTGACGGCAGTCCAGGACGAGGCCGACTCGCTGATCCAGCGGCGGGTGTGGGGATTGTTCGAGGTCCCGCTCTATCTCACCGGCGACGGCCTTCCCGGATCCCGGTTCGAATACGGCGGATCCACCGATGTTGATGCCCTGCCCGTCCGCAACGGCACCTATACGGCGCGATTCGTGTGCAACATCCCCCGGTCGGCCTCCAACAACGGTGCCGACCCGGTCACTCCCTCGCGCGGCACGGTGTACGGCCACGGCCTGTTGGGTGAGTACCAGCAGACCAACTCGTTCAGTCAGCGGTCGATGGCCAACGAGTCCAACATGACCTACTGCGGCACCGACTGGATCGGGATGGCCTCGGAGGACATTCCCCATGTGGCGACGCTGTTGACCGATCTGTCCGGGTTCCCGACGCTGGCTGATCGGGTCCAACAAGGCATTCTCAACACGTTGTTCCTGGGCCGACTGTTGAAGGATCCCAACGGGTTCGCCAGCGACCCGGCCTTTCGAGCGGGGGCTTCGGACAGCTCGGTCTTGGTTCCCGGTGAGGTCTACTTCGAGGGGATCAGCCAGGGCGGCATCATCGGCGGTGCCGCCACGGCCGTGTCGACGGAGTGGACGTCGGCCGCGCTCGGGGTACCGGGTATGAACTACTCCACGCTGCTGCGCCGCAGTGTCGACTTCGACGTGTACGCCCTGCTGCTCAACCCCAGCTATCCCGACGAGATCGACCGCGCCGTCGGATTGAGCATCATCCAGATGCTGTGGGACCGGGGCGAAGCCAACGGGTATGCCCACCACATGACCGACGACCCCTACCCGGGGACGCCGCCGCACCGGGTGATCCTGCACGAAGCGTTCGGTGATCATCAGGTGGCCAACGTGGCCACCGAGGTCGAGGCCCGAACCATCGGCGCCCATCTGGTCAGCCCGGGCCTGGCGCCGGGACGCCACAGCGATGTCGACCCATTCTTCGGCATTCCGCCGGTGCCGTCGTATCCCTTCGGCGGTTCGGCGCTGGTGGTGTGGGACAGCGGCAACCCGCATCCCCCCATCACCAACGTGCCGCCCCGGCCCCCCGACTACGGGGTCGATCCCCACGCCAACCCGCGCCATCAGGTGAGTGCCCGACTCCAGAAGAGTGCGTTCTTGCAGCTCGACGGTGTGCTCATCGATGTGTGCAACGAGGCCCCCTGCCTGGCGCCCTGATGACCGCCGCTCCCTGTTGGTCGGCCGAACCGTTCAACTATGCTGCGGCTCCCACGATCGGGCCGATCCTTTGGAGATGACGATGAGCACCCAGCCCTACGAACAAGCAGTTGCCGCCACCCGCTCGGTGCTCGCCGGCGTCCAGGCCGACCAACTCGATGCCGACACCCCCTGCGCCGCCTGGGATGTGAGCGAGCTCATCAACCACATCGTGGGTGGTCAGCACTTCTTCCTGGCCGGCATGACCGGAACCCCGCCCACCGGTGGCGACACCGACTACGCCGCCGGCGACTACGTTGCCGCGTTCGACGAGGCCACCGGTGCGGCCTTGGCGGCCTTCGCCGAGGAAGGTGCGTTGCAGCGCACTGTCAGCCTGCCCTTCGGCGACATGCCGGGGATGGCGGTCATGGGCCTGGCCTCCACCGATACCTTCCAGCACGGCTGGGATCTGGCCAAGGCCACCGGACAGTCCACCGACCTGGCCCCCGAGCTGGCTGGTTCGTTGCTCCAACAGTCGAAGATGGCCATTCAGGACAGCTTCCGAGGACCCGAAGGTGCACCGTTCGGTCCCGAGCAGTCCTGTGCCGACGACGCCTGCAAAGCCGACCAGCTGGCCGCCTTCCTGGGCCGATCGATCTGATCTGAACTCGGCGATGGCCGAGACCAGTCGATGACCATCGCTGTTCCCGACGGCCTCGATTGGCTGGCCGGCGAACCCGGAGGGGCGGCGTGGCTGGCCGGCCTGCCGCGGCTGATCGACGACATCGCCGATCGGTGGGACCTCGACGTCGGCGAGGCCTATCCGCTGTCGAACGTGTCGTTCGTGGCCCCGGCTCGGCAGCGACAACAGTGGGTTGTCCTCAAGGTGCAATGGCCTCACCCCGAGTGCACCCACGAAGCAGCTGCCCTGCGGGCCATGGACGGTGGAGCGGCGGTCAGGTTGCTCGATCACGACCCCGACCGCCATGCCCTGTTGCTCGAGCGCTGTGATCCCGGCACCCACCTCGCGGCCGAGGGCCAGCAGACGGCGTTGACGGTCATCGCCGACCTGTTGCCCCGAGGATGGATCAGCCCGCCGGGCCCATTCTGTTCGCTCGCCGACGAGGCCACGCGGTGGGCGGCCACGCTCCGGGCCGACTGGGAGGCCGCCGACCGGCCCTGCGAGCAACGCCTGGTCGATGCCGCTCTCGACTACATCGACCAACTCGTTCCCACCCAGGGCGAACAGGTGCTCTTGCATCAGGACCTGCACGGTCTCAACGTCATCGCCGCCCAACGCCAACCGTGGCTGGTCATCGACCCCAAGCCCCTCGTCGGCGAACGGGAGCTCGCCCTGGCCCCGGTGATCCGGAGCTTCGAGCTCGGGCACTCTCGCCAGGACGTAGTCGGGCGCCTCGACCATCTCACCGACGCGCTCGGGCTCGACCGCGGTCGAGTCATCGGGTGGGCCGTGGCCCAGACCATGGCGTGGAGCTTCGGGTCGAAGTACACACCGTTGCGCCACCAGACCGTCGACTGGTTGCTCGAGCTCTGAGATGCGGGTGGCGCCGTTCGACCCCCGGGCTGAGCCGGAGCCGGTCTGCTAACTTCCCGCCAAACGACGGGCGAGGTGCCACATGGCAGCAAAGTACGATCTGACCAAGGCCAGAGACGGACAGTTCCTGTTCAATCTCAAGGCGGCGAACGGCCAGGTGGTGCTCACCAGCGAGCGCTACAAGGCGAAAGCCAGTGCCAAGAAGGGCATCGAGTCGGTTCGGGTGAACGCCAAGAAGGACAAGCAGTTCGATCGGCGCAAGGCCAAGAACGGCAAGCCGTACTTCGTGGTCCTGGCGGCCAATGGTGAACCCATCGGTCGGAGCCAGATGTACTCGGGCAAACCGGCCATGGAGAAGGGCATCTCCTGTGTGAAGAAGGACGGGCCCAAGGCTCGGGTCGACGATCTGAGCTGATCGGCCGCCCTTGACCATCGTGCTCGACGCTTCGTACACCACCGGGCTCGAGCGCGAGTGGCGAAGACTGGCGGCGGCCGGCACGTGGTGGACAGGGGTGCAAAGGGTCGCCATCGCGGCCACCGCCCGAGCCGCCCGTGACGGTGACGGCACCCCCACAGGCGATCTTTCCCAGGCGGCGACCGACGCCGCCATCCGGCTGAGCGTCGATCCCCACGTCGATCAGCGATGGATCGACGACCTGGTGGCCCGAGGCCTGGCGTTGGGTCCCTACGTCGAGCTCCTCGCCATCGTCACCCGCATCAGCGCCATCGACAGCTTCTTCTTCGGCATCGGAGTCGATCGGCCCGAGTTGCCCGATGCGTTGCCGGGCGACCCCTCCCGGCTCGTGGTCGAGGAGGCCGAGATCCAGGGGGCGTTGGTGCCAACCGTCGGGGTCCCGTTTCCGCCCACCGCGCTGTCGTCGGTCCCGGCCGAGACCGATGCCCTGATGGATCTCCACGAGGTGCTCTATCTCTCCATGTTCGAGATGGGCGATCAGCATCTCGTCAAGGACCTTCATCGCATCCAGATCGAGTTCGTTGCGGCCCGCACCTCGTTGCTGAACGACTGCTTCTATTGACTCACCGGTCACGCCCTGATGCTCCGGGGGAGCGCCGACGCCAACAACACACCGATCGATCTGGCCGCCATCAAGGACGAGTCCATCGATCCCGCCCCGGGTGTGGCCGCGGGCCGTCAGCTCAGGAACCTGGTCGACGCGATCGTGTTGCGTGATCGCGACGAACGGTCCACGGCGCTCGCCGAGCTGACGGCCGAGGTCGGCGAGGCCGGAGCGGTTCGGGCCGCGGCGGTCACCGGCAACTTCGAGATGATGAACCGACTCATGGACGGCATCGGCGTCGGCGCGGCGCCCGAGCTGGCCCCGCTGGCGGCCGAGATCGGTGTGACGCTGTCACCGGTTTGACACCCAGCCTTAATCGCGCCGGTGTCGTGCCGATGGATTCGGGATTGGGGTGAGCTCATGTCCGAACGGAAACCACTCGTCATCGTCATCGTGCTCGTGGCCCTGCTCGTGGCTGCCGGTGCGGTCTTCCTCCTCGTGGCCGACGATCAGTCGGCACCGTCGACCGGTGCCCCGGCTGTCGATGCCGCGGCTGATCCAGAACTCGACGATCTCGAACTGGACGAAATCGAACTGGAGCACTTCGAGGGCGACCTCATTCCCGAGCAGTCCTTCAGCGACATGCGCAGCGACGTGGGCATCGATGACGATGAGTTCGACCCGGACTTCGAGGGACAGGACATCCCTGACCCCGAGGAGATCTTCGGACCCGGGCTGAAGAAGCTGTGTGTCTCGGTCGAGCACGCGGAGGTGCCCGAGCAGAACGCGGCGTCGGGAATCTGGGTCCGTGGCGAGGTGTATGGCCTCGACGGCGGATGGATATGGGTCGAGGGGCCGTCGCTGAACAACGGCGACCCGATCGGCATCGAGGTCATCGACGGGGCCTTCGACGCCCCCCTCGGCATCAACAGCTACGGCGATCACGCCATCGAGAGCTTCGACTTGTTCGCCTCGGCCGACGAGGTGGATGCGGCTGCCGATCTGCTCGACTCACTGGTCCTCGGTCCGGGGACGGTCTTGCCCGTCGGCCCTGACGAGGGCCCGGTGTTCGACCAGGAATGTTTCGACTTCGATCCACCCACCCCGGCGGCGACCACCGGCCGCGGCGGCCCCGCCGAGCTGGTGCCCGCCTTCCTCGACTCGTTCGAGGCGGCTCATGCAGCCGACGATGTCGAGTGGCTGCTGGGTCACCTGCACCCAGCCGTCCCCGATGCCTTCGGCTCGGCGACCTGTGATGACTACGTCGAAGCCACGGCGGGCTCGATCACCGCCGTCGAGTTGGTGGACGTCGGTCCTCCCGGCCCCTTCGACCTGGCCGGGCCGCAGGGACCGATCGACTTCGATCAGGCCGTGCCCTTCACCGCTGTCTTCACCACCTTCGAGGGTGACGACATCACCAACGCCGGTCATCTTCCGGTGCTCGACGGCGAGCTGACATATCTCACCACCTGCGGCGCCGACGTTCCCTGATCAGGTGCCCAACTCGGCGGCCACGGCCAGAGTTGCGCTCATACCCAGGCGGGTGGCGCCGGCGTCGACCACGCTCACCACGTCGGCCAGGGTTCGGATGCCGCCCGATGCCTTCACCCCCAACCGGCCGTCGACGGTGTGGGCCATCAGCTCGACCGCGTGGGTGCTGGCTCCTCCGGCCGCATGGAATCCCGTCGAGGTCTTCACGAAGTCGGCACCGGCTGTCTCCGCGGCCTGACATCCGGCCACGATCTCCTCGTCGGAGAGGATGGCGGTCTCCAAGATGACCTTCAGGGTCACGTCGCCGGACAGTCGAGCCCGCACAGCGGCGATGTCGGCGACGACCTGCTCTTGGGCCCGGTCGCGAAGAAGTCCGAGGTTCACCACCATGTCGATCTCGCTGGCACCGTTGGCCACCGCGTCGGGCGCCTCGGCGGCCTTGGCCTCGCTGGTGCCCGCGCCCAGCGGGAAGCCGATCACCGAGCACACGGCAACCGGCTGGTCACCCACGAGGGAGCGGGCGTGAGCCACCCAACAGCCGTTGATGCACACCGCTGCCGCGCGCAGCTGCATGGCGTCGGCCACCGTGGCGGAGACATCGGCCTCGGTGGCGTCGGCGGCCAGCAGGGTGTGGTCGACCATGGCCACGAATTGGGTCTTGGTGAGGGTCATGGGCCCAGCATGGCAGGCCCGTCCACAACCCTGCTGTCCGGCCCTGCTGTCCGCGCTCGGGGCGCAGTTGGTGAACAGTGTTCACCGCCGGAGCCAGTCGGCTACGGTAAGCCCATGGCGGGAAACCTCCCGACCGGGATGGTGACATTCCTGTTCACCGACATCGAGGGCTCGACCCGCATGTGGGAAGGGCACCCCGACGAGATGCAGGGTGCCCTCGAACGTCACGACGACATCCTGCGTACGGTCATCGAAGCCAACGGAGGGTACGTCTTCTCCACGGCTGGCGACTCGTTCGCGGCCGCGTTCCAGGACCCCGACATTGCCGTGGAAGCCGCCCGCCAGACCCAACAGGTCCTCGACGCCGAGCCCTGGCCCGCCCACACGGTCATCTCGGTGCGGATGGGCCTGCACACCGGTGAGACGTGGGAGAAGGATCGCGACTATTTCGGGCACACGCTCAATGTGGCCGCTCGGTTGATGTCGGCTGGTCACGGTGGCCAGATCCTGGTGTCGAACACCACCAACGAGTTGCTGGCCGGCGCACCCACGGTCTCGTTGGGTGAGCACCGACTGAAGGACCTCTCCCAGGCCCGCCAGGTGTGGCAGGTCATCGACCCCCGGACTTTCCCGCCACTGCGAACCCTCGACCGACGATCACACAACCTGCCCGTCGAGCACACCCCGCTGGTGGGACGCGAAGCCGACATCGACGATGTCGTCGAACAGATCGGGGCCGGTCGGCTGGTCACGCTCAGCGGACCCGGCGGGATGGGCAAGACCCGATTGGCCATGGCCGCCGCCGCCGAGTTGATCGACGAGTTCGAGGACGGGGTGTGGCTGTGTGAGCTGGCTGGGGTGCCCCAGGGCGACGCGGTGGCGCACGCGGTGGCGCGCACGCTCAACACGTCGGCGGCGTCGGGAGGCACGGTGGCCGAGGCCGTCGGCACCTACCTTCGCCGCCGCAATCTCTTGTTGGTGCTCGACAACTGTGAGCACGTGGTCGATGCCGTGGCCGACCTGGTCGACACCATCCTGGCCGCCTCGCCGGCAACCGTGGTGATCACCACCAGTCGCGAGTCGATAGGTGTCTCGGGCGAGCACGTCATGACGGTTCGCTCGCTGGCCACCGACGGTGACGACTCGCCCGGCAAGCAGCTGTTCGTGCAACGGGCCGCCGATCAGGTGTCCACCTTCGACCCCGACGACAGCGACCTGGACACCATCAGCGAGATCTGTCGTCAACTCGACGGGATCCCGCTCGCCATCGAACTGGCGGCGGCTCGGGCCCGGTCGATGAGTGTGACCGAGATCCGGAGCCGCCTGAGCGAGTCCTTTCGCCTGCTTCGCGGTGACCGTCACCGGGTGGCCCGCCATCGCACCATCACCGCGGCCATCGATTGGTCGTACGAAGACCTGGCCCCTGAGGAACAGGCGGCCTTCGAGCGGCTCTCGGTCTTCGCCGGCGGATTCACCATCTCGGCGGCCGAGTCCGTCGTCGGCGACGATGAGATCGATGCCGTCGACGTGCTCGATCTGCTCGACGAACTGGTCCACAAGTCGCTGGTGGTGGTCAGTGAGCGCGGGGCAACGACTCGGTTCAGGTTGCTCGAACCGATCCGGCAGTTCGCCGCGGCCCGGCTGCGCGGACGAGACGATGCCGAGCTGGTGTCGGACCGCCACGCCGACTACTACACCGAGTGGGCTCGGCGCCACGGTCCCGAACCCAAAGCCGAGGTCGACAATCTACGGGTGGCCCTGCACTGGCACCTGGCTCAGGGACGGGTGGCGAACGGCTTACGACTGGTGCGGCCGGTGTCGAGCTCGCTGTTGCTCGACCTCGTGCTCGAGGTCAGCGACTGGTGCGAGCTGGCGTGCACCGCTCCGGGAGCCGACGAACATCCGTTGGGACCCCAGGTGGCCGGCCAAGGGGCACACGCCGCCTTCTTTCGTGGCGAGATCGATCGCGCCTGGCGTCTCATCGAGATGGCCGAGGCCATGCCGGCCTACCGACCGGAGCGGTTCTATCCATCGGGCACCCACGCCACGGTGCTGGCGTACACCACCGGCGATGTCGACGGCTCGATCCAGTTGCTCGACGGCATCGACACCTCCGAGCCCGAGGCCTATGTCGGGGTCAACTACCTGGGGGTCATGGTCGATGCCACGCGACCGGAGGCGCGCGACGCGGTGGCGGCGCTCGAGACCGTGGGCCGCAGCTTCCCGCAGGCCGCCGGATTCTGGTTCGAGGCCCGAGCCCGGTTGGCCTGTGCCGATGGCGATCCGGATGGCGTCACCGCGGCGGCCGACGAGTTCTGGAGTTTTGCGGTCGATCCGGGAGCGGCCTTCGACCGCTATCACGCCCACCACGCGGTGCTGGCCCGGTTGGCCGCCGCCTGCATGTCGGGCGACATCGACGAGGCGGTTCTGGAGGCCGCCGCCGACGCCGTCCGGGTCACACGCGACATCGGGCAGGCGTCGGATCAGTGGTACCTCCACGATGCCATCGCCAAACTGCTGTGGTTGCTCGACGAGCGCGACGAGGCGGTGCGGCTGCGGGCGGCGGTGATGGCCAGCCCCTACTCCGGTGCGTTCGCGTTCTGCCACGTGGCGGCACTGGATGCGTTGGCTGCCGCCCGGGTCGACGAGGTCTCGTCGCTCACGATGGACGACCTGGCCGAGTCCACGCTGGCCACCCTCGAAGAAGCGATCGACTGGATTCGGGCCCAGGGCGGCTCCAGTCGTAGCCCACGGCTGGCCACGTTCGGGCCCTGAACACCGGGTCGGAGCCGACCGGGGGTCCCTGATCTCGTCCGTGGCTGGGCCACAATGGCGCATGGCCAAACCGGGTCGGCGTCGACACAGAGTTCGCAGGTATCGCGGCTCCTTGCTGCGGTGGCGCCGGGCCCCGGTGCGAGACCCATGGCAGCGAGTGCGGCTGGGTGTGCTCATCGTGGCGCTGGTGGTGGCCATGGGCACGCTCGGCTACAGCCTGCTGGGGTTGGGTACCTTCGACGCCCTCTACCAGACGGTGATCACCATCACCACGGTGGGGTTCCAGGAGGTCGGCCCCGCCGACGAGATCGACAACACCTACCGGGCGTTCACGCTGGTTCTTGTCATCTTGGGCGCCGGCGCGGTGTTGTACACCCTGGGTCTGGTGGTCGACAGCCTCATCGAAGGAAGCCTCAACGACGAACTACGGAGACGACGCATGCTGCGCGGAATCGAAGAACTCGAAGATCACGTGATCATCGCCGGCTGGGGCCGGATGGGCCATGCCATCGCCGAATCGGTGGGTCGGGCCGGCAAGGAGATCGTGGTGGTCGACCGTGACCCCCACGACGATGCCTCCGACCACGCGGTGGTGGTGGGCGAGGCCACCGACGACGACGTGCTCCACAGCGCAGGCATCGACCGGGCCGGCACCCTTATCGCGGCCCTCAGCCACGACGCCGACAACCTGTTCCTCACCCTCAGTGCCCGGCGCATGCGATCGGACCTGTTCATCGTGGCCCGGACCAGCGACCAGAAGAACGAACCCAAGTTCTTCCAGGCCGGCGCCGATCGAGTGGTGAATCCGCTCGAGATCGGGGGTTCACGTATGGCGGCGTTGGCCCTTCAACCCAGCGTGGCCGAGTTCCTCGACGAGGTGTTGCACGACGAGACCCACGACGTGGCCGTGCACGAGCTTCACGTCGAGCAGGGGTCGAGTGCGGCCGGACGGGCGCTGGCCGACGTGGCCTTCGACGAGCGCCATCCGCTGATCATCGCCATCCGCAACCTCGACGGCCGCTACCACGCCACCCCGATTCCCGACACCGAGCTGGCCGAGGGGGACGTGATCATCGCGCTGGGTTCGGCCGATCAGCTGGTGGCCCTGCGGTCGAACCTGTCCTGACCCCGCGCCGAAGCGCTCGTCAGGCCGTGATGCCGAAACGTTCGAGGCCGTAGGCCCGGATGGCGTTGGTGCGCATCACCCGAGTGCACTCGTCGGCGTTCATGCCGACCGCGGCGAACATGCTGTGCGCCACCTTGCGGGAGTGCGGGAAGGTGCCGTCGGAGTGCGGATAGTCGGTCTCGAACAGGATCTGATCGATGCCGACGTCTTCGCGCTGCTTGAGGCCGACCAGGTCGTCGAAGATGCACCCGAAGACTCGGCCCCGCACGATCTCGCTGGGGAGCGGGCCGTCGCCGCCCACTCCGCCCCGACCCTCGCGGAACACCGAGTCCATTCGTTCCATCTGGAACGGCATCCAACCGACCTGGCTCTCGGCGTAGGCGATCTTGATGTCGGGGAAACGCTGGAGTGTGCCGGAGAACACCCAGTCGACCATCGAACCCTCGGCGTTCTGGGCGTACAGCGACATCGATGTGGCCAGCGGCGCATCGTCGGATGTGGTGGGCATCGACGACGATGACCCGATGTGCATGGAAACGGTGGTGTCGGTCTCCTCACAGGCCGTCCACAACACATCCCAGTCGCCGCTGTACATGGTGGCGCAACCCAGCTTCGACGGGTTCTCGGAGAAGGCAATGGCGTGGCTTCCCTTGGCGGCGCACCGCCGTACCTCGGCCGCGGCCATCTCGGGGTCCCAGAGCGGAACCAGGGTGAGCGGGATGAGGCGTCCTTTGCCGGCACCGCCACCCCAGTCGTCGATGATCCAGTCGTTGTAGATCTTGAGGCACTCGAAGGCGAGATCCTTGTCGTCGCGTTCGAGGAATCCCTGCCCGCAGAAGCGGGGAAAGATGTTGGGGTAGTTGATGGCCGCCTCGACGTGGTTGAGGTCCATGTCGGCCAGGCGGGCGGTCTGGTCGTACGTGCCGGGCCGGAGATCTTCGTAGACCGCAGCCACGTTGCGTTGTTCCTCGCGGGGTACCCCGGCGGGGCCGTGGAGGAAGCCGGTGGGGGTGACACTGTCCTCGAACAGCCACACGTCGCAGAGCTGACCGTCGGGGTCGTTGCGTTCGAACCCGTAGTGGCCACCTTCGAACTTGAGGCGAATCATCTCCTGGACCACCCGGGGACCGCGATCTCGCAGGCTGGGAGGTAGTTGCTGCTGCCACAGATCCTTGGGTTCCATCACGTGGTCGTCGACGGAGATGATCAACGGCAGTTCGTCTTCGGCGGGGGTCACATCGGCCATGGATCCACCCTACCCAAGCGGCTCGCACCCGGCCCCAACGGCCGGTGGGTCGGCGCGGGTCGTGCGCGACAATGGAGCCGACCGATAGGGGAGCTGATGGGTAGTCGAATCGACGGAGACCACTACGCGGTGAGCGACGACGAGCGTGCGTTCTTCGCCGAACACGGGTACGTACATCTGCGCGGCTTGTTGACCGAAGCCGAAGTCGACGAACTGTCGGTGGTGTACGACCGCTTCCTGCGTCGCGAGATCGAGGTCCCGGGCAAGGATTTCTGTGACATGGCCGGCGACTACGGCCGAAATCCCGAGGACTACTCGATCGTGAACGTCATGTTGCCCCGGCGTTATCACGCGGCGTGGCAGGGCAACGTGTACGAGCGGCGAGCAGCGTCGGCCGCCCAGCAGCTCTGCGGCGACGGCATGACCATCGACTACGACCAGCTGTTGGCCAAGCAGCCGTACAAAGAAGACGCAGTGTTCGCCTGGCACCAGGACATGGCGTACTGGCCCGACACCCCCGATACCCGCACCGCCACGTTCTGGTTGGCCATCGACGACTCCACTGTCGAGAACGGCTGCATGCGCTTCGTGCCCAGCACCAATCACGAGACCGCGTTACGACCGCATCAACCGCAGTTCGGCGACCGGGGCGAGTCGCACGCCCTCGGCACCGACTTGTTGCCAACCGACGAACCCGTCCCGGTCCCCATCAGTCGGGGCGACGTCACGGTACACAACGAGCGGGTGATGCACGGCTCGGGAGGGAACCACACCGCCGGCTTTCGCCGGGCCTACATCCTGGCGCTGCGGTCCGCCGACACGGTGGCCATCGAACGCGAGCTCGGCTTCACCCACAGCCACAACGACGACGGCCAGGTACTCGACCGCGTGGGTGTCGAGGGTCAGACGCGCTGACTCGCAATCGTCGGTGGCGAGGGTGACTGGCGAACTACCATCGGGTCGACAACTGTCGGGAGGCGCACCATGGCCAGACGAACCAAGGGTGGTCGAACCACACCGAAGGGCACCCGGCCCGAGTCGGCACCGGCTCGGCCGGCCGACCGCCGATCGGGCAAGGAACCCAACGAGAACCCGGCGCCCAGCGGCCATGCCGACGCGCCGGGCCACACCAATCCAGGGCGATCCGGGCCGCGCGGCACCGGGCGCGACATCCCGCCCCGCAAACCGGCCTGAGCGGTCACGCCTCGGTCGCCGGCCGGCACGATCGGGACCTCATGCTCGATGCGCAGACCGAAGACGACGAAGACCCCATCGTGCTCGCGCTGGAGGCCACCGACGGCAACGGAACGATCACCCTGTCCGGACCCACCGAAGCCGAGGGCACAGTCGACGAGGTCATGGTCGGTGATACCGGCGAGATCACCGCCAGCGGTCAGGTCGCGGCCAGCGACGATGAGGCCGAAGCCGAGAGCTACGAGCTACGAGGCAACTGCGCGTAGATCAGGCGCGGGCCACGGCGACGTGGGCGCTGTTGGGCACCGACAGTCGATCATCGGTGATGTAGTCGGCCAGGGAGTCGACGATGTCGTCGAGCATCGCGTCGCGGGCCTCCTCGGCCATGGCTTCGACGTCGGCGGCCATCGGCAACGAGGCCAGGTTCCCTCGGACTGCGCCCAGCACACCGACCGGTTCACGGTCGAGCGTGACCACATCGATTTCCACGTCGGCGAATCCGGCGGCGCTGAACAGTTCGGCCAGCGCGGCACCATCCCCGAACGCACACGGTGCCAGCATGGCCGCGCCGGCTTCGGCCGAGAGGTGACGGTGCAGACCGTCGGCCAGGGCCGAGAGGTACGGATTGTGCTCGGGTGCACGCCACACGCTCACTCCGGCCACGCCGCCCGGTCGTAGGACCCGCCGCATCTCGGCCACCGCGCGGCCCCGATCGGGAACGAACTGCAGGCCTTGCTGGCACAACACCGCGTCGAAGCTTCGATCGTCGAAGGGCAGGTCGGTGGCGTCGGCCTGGCGCCACTCGACCGGCGCGGCCTCGACGACATGACGCCGAGCCTCGGTGAGCATGCCCTCGTTGAGGTCGGTGGCAACTATCGAGCCGGCTGCGCCGATGACCGGGCCCGCAGCCCGAGTCACGATGCCGGTGCCACAGGCCACGTCGAGCAGGTGCTGACCGGGCCCCAGCCCGACCCGGCCGACCAGGTCTGCTGCCCACGGGGCGAAGAAGGAGGCCACGAACTGCTCGTACTGCTGCGCCGCCGAGCCCGACACTTGCCAGCTGTGGGGGGCATCCATCGGCCCAGCATGGCATGGGGCGGGAGGCGGAACCCGACACGATCCACTGCGAGCACCCGAGGAGGTGATGGATCCGATCGCCGCTCGCAGGTATCAGCCGGCGGGGCCGTCGATCACCGCGTAACTACTGGTGGCGGTGGCGACCACCCGGCCGTCGGCATCGGTCGTGGTGGCCGAGAGATGGATCACCTTCCGGCCGGTGGTCACCACCTCGGCCGTGGCCGTCAGCCGTCCCGACTGGCTGCCCCGGTGGAACCGGGTGTGCATCTCGATCGTTGCGCAGTACTGCTGCTCGCCGATCACCGACATGACCGCGGCGCCCATGGCCGTGTCCATGAGGGTGAAGGGGATGGCACCGTGGGTCACTTCATTGGGGTTCATGTGCCGCTCGTCGAGTTCGACAGACGCGGTGGCCTGACCCTGGTCGTGTTCGATGGTGAAGCCGATGAAGTCCTGCAGTGGGAAGGTGCCGTCGGCGTTCGTCATCGAATCAGCGGCGCGGGCCGCCCCGGTCGCCGGGCCAACGGCTGCCGCCGATGACATCGGCATGGGGCCAGAAGGCGTCGGGATCGAGCGGGCCGGCGTTGGTGATGTCGCGGGCCTTGGCCTGGTGGGTGACCAGCCGAGCCGAGACCATCTCGTCCATCGGGAGGTAGCGGGCGACCGGGTCCCACGGGCTGTCGAGCAGCTTCAGGTCGCCGTCGATGGTCTCGATGTGCATCTGCTCGAACGTGGTGGCGACGTCGACGACGTGGGGTGGGAAGTCGTACTGCTTCTCGGCCCCGCCGATGGCCCGGGAGTACTTGGTCCACCATTCGTGTTCGACGATGTCGCCCGACTCGGGGGCGGTCGTGCCGGTGACCTCGCCCGCGAATTCGATGAAGGTGTACCCCTGGTGGATCGTGCGGGCACCCACGTGGTCGCCCAGTCGGAAGAAGTCGATGTCGCACAGGAACTTGGGCTGGCCGTTGAGCTCGCCGCTGATGAACACCGCAGCTTCCTGGTCGATGCCCATGCCGAGGTTGTACTGGCCCTCCACGCCGTTCCAGGCGGCCGGGACCTTCACGCTGACGCCGTACTCGGGTTCTCCCAGAATGGGGACGCAGTAGATGCCGATGGTGACGGTGGCGTCGAGGGGAGTGAGCCCCGGCGGGAGCAGCGGGGCGATGTTGGCTTCGTCGGTGCGGTACTTGACCACCAGTTTGGGCCAGCCGGCGACCTCTCCGGGGCGGCTCATCGGGGTGTCGGACATGGGGTGCTCCTCAGTGGGGTCGGTCAGATGGGATCTGGCACATGATGGTCGACCACGGCCTGCACCGTGGTTTCGAACAAGGCGGGAAGATCGGTGGGTCGAGTGAGGGCGGCCAACGTGTCGGCCCCGACGTCTTGGTGCTCGGCCGACCACAACGCCGCGCTGCGTCGCTCTTCGGGGATGGCCGAGTCGTCGCGCAGGGCAAGGACCAGGAAACCCCCCACCGTGGTGAGGATGCTGCGCAGGGCATCAGCCGCCGGCCGGCCGGTGACACCGGCGGCCTCCAGCTCGCGGACCAGGGCCAGCTCGAGGGGGTGTTCGAGCAGGGAGATGGTGCCGGTCTGGTAGGCCAGCGACGTGATGGCCGGGTTCTCCAAGGCGCTGTCCCAGACGTGTCGGGCGGCCGACATCACCCGGTGGCGAGGGGTGGCGCCCTCGACGGGCCGGGCCGCCAGCCGTTCGGCCTGATGGCGGATGATCTCGGTGACCAGCTCGTCGCGCCCGCCGACATGCCAGTAGATGGTGGTGGTGGTGACATCGAGGTCGGTGGCCAGGCGACGCATGGTGAGCGCGGTCGGCCCTTCTTTTTCGACCAGGGCCACGGCCGCGGCGACCATGTCGGCTCGTTCCAGCCCCACCCGGCGCCCGGTGCCTTCGGAGGTGGCCGCCCTAGGCACGAGTGTGCCTCACGGTTGTGGTGTCGCGGCTGTCGGTCACCGGGGTTGCGTTGCCTCGTCGCTTCTGTAACAGTGTGCAAGTAACACTACGACAGTGTTCTAGTTCTGGCAAGAGGAGCCACCATGCCGAATCCCCTCGAGGGTGTCGACACCAGCGACAACCCGTACATCATCGTGTCCTCGGACACCCACGCCGGTCTGTTCGTCGAGGACTATCGCGAGTACCTCGACTCGGCGGTTCACACCGAGTTCGACGAGTGGCTGGGTGTTCGCCACGAGCATCGGGCCATGGTCGAGGAGATGAACGGTGAGTACGTCGAGCAGTGGGAGCGCGAGAACGAGATCGGCCTGAAGGGTGCGTACGACCCGGCCATCCGCGACAAGACCCTCGATGCCGACGGGGTGGCCGGCGAGATCATCTTCGCCGATGGGGATGCCGTCACCGGAATGGAATCACCCCCGTTCGGCGCCGGGCTCAGCGCCGGTGCCATCACCGATCCCAAACTGGCGTGGGCCGGGGCCCGGGCCCACAACCGCTGGCTCGAGGAGTTCTGCGCCACCAACCCACCCCGGCGCGCCGGGGTGGCCCTGGTACCGGTCACCCACGGGGTCGAGGAGTCGGTCGCCGAGATCGAATCGTTGGCCGGCAAACCCGGCATCAAGGGGATCATGATCCCCACCATGTGGCACGACCATCCCTCCTACGGCCACGAGAGCTACGACCCCGTCTGGGCCGCATGTGCCGAGGCCGGGTTGGTGGTCCACACCCATTCGGGTGAAGCCGACACCGAGGCCTACAACGAGAACATGGCCCAGTACATGTTGGAGGTCGCGTTCTGGACCCACCGACCGCTGTGGCAACTACTGCTCTCGGGGAAGTTCGACCGGTTCCCGAACCTCAAGTACGCACCGGTCGAGTGTGGTTCGTGGTGGCTCGGCGATCTGCTGTTCAAGGCCGACGCCATGTTCGGGGGGCGCAACTGGAAGGTCAAGAAGATGGCCTCGCGCACCAAGGGCCTCATTGAGCGACTGCCCTCGGAGTACGTCGGCACCAACGTGTTCATCGGGGCGTCCACCATGAGCAAGGTCGAGCTCCGCCGGCGTTACGTCAATGGCATCGATGCCCTGATGTGGGGGACCGACTATCCGCACCCCGAAGGCTCCTGGCCCAACACCATCGAACGGCTCGAGACCGACTTCCAGCAGATTCCCGTCGAGGAGACCCGTCTCCTGCTCGGGCTCAACGCCGTCCGCTGTTATGACCTCGACCTCGATGGTCTCACCCAGATCGCCAACGACATCGGGCCGACACCCCAACAGCTCAACCAGGATCTCGATATGCGCACCCCCGAGAACGCCATTCGTGAGGCCCGATTCTGGTTCGATGACTACAACATCGAATGGAAGGGCTGAGCGTGACCGACAAACACATCGTCATCAGTGCCGACACCCACTGTGGCGCCGAGCTGCTCGGGTACCGGCCCTACCTCGAATCGAAGTACCACTCCGAGTTCGACGACTGGGCCGCGTTCATGGCCGACGACAACGAGCGCCGCAAGGCCTTGTTCAGTGGCATGGAGCGTTCGCCCCTCGAGGTCGGGGTCGATGGTGACCCCGATGAGTTCGGGTATCGGAACTCCTCCTCCGAGCAGCGGCTTCGCGAACAAGAAGAAGACGGGGTGGTGGCGGCGGTGCTGTTCCCCAACACCCAGCCGCCGTTCTCGCCGCCGGCGGCCACCTCGTTCGAGGCCCCGCCCTATTCCGACAACTTCGAACACCGGTGGGCCGGTCTCAAGGCCCACAACCGCTGGCTGGCCGACTTCGTCAGCGACGCGCCGGCTCGTCGGGCCGGCATCATCCAGATCTTCCTGGGCGACGTCGAGGGTTCGGTGGCCGAGATCGAGTGGGCGGCCGAGCAGGGTCTTCGCGGTGGTGTGCTCGTGCCCGGGGCACCACCTGATTCGCCGTTCGAGCCGTTGTACTCGGCCACCTACGAACCCATCTGGGCGGCCGCGGCCGCCGCAGGGATGCCCCTCAACCACCATGCCGGTGGTGCATCTCCCAACTTCGGCGAGCACTTCCCGGCGTCGTTGGCCATGTTCATGCTCGAGGTGCAGTGGTGGACTCAGCGGGCCCTCTGGCACCTGATGTTCTCGGGTGTGTTCGAACGGCACCCCGACATGCCGTATGTGATCACCGAGACCGGCACGGCCTGGGTCCCCGACACTCTGGCCAAGCTCGACAGCTTCTATCACCGGATGAAGTACTCCAAGTACGGCTCGGAGTCGATCTTCGGTGGCCAGGCGGTGGCCCAGATGTCGCTCACCCCGACCGAGTACTTCCAACGGCAGTGCTACATCGGGGCGTCGTTCCTGCGGCCGGCCGAGGTCGAATCGGCTCGTGGTGTCGGTGTCGATCGCATCATGTGGGGCAGCGACTACCCCCACATCGAGGGGTCGTACCCCCACACCCACGAACACCTCCGGCTCACCTTTGCCGAGATGACCGTGGAGGAGACCACCACGTTGCTCACCACCAATGCGGCCAAGGTGTACAACTTCGACCTGGATGCGCTGGCTCCCTACGCCGAGAAGTACTGCCCCACCAAGGAGTTCGTCGCCTCGCCCATCGAGTACGGCGAGATCCCCGAACGGGCCAAGGGGTGCCCCGGTATGAACCCGCTCAACCAGGTGCAGGAGGTCGCGTGAGCGACAACGACGACACCATTGCCGACATCAGCATCGACGGCACCGTCTCGGTCGTCACGGGCGGTGCCGGCGGCATCGGCAAGGGCATCGTGGGCGCCTTGTTGCGCCGCGGCAGCACCGTGATCATCGCCGATGTCGAACAAGGCGCCCTCGACGAGGCGGTGGCCGAGCTGGCGCCGCTCGGGCCGGTGAGTGGCTGGTTGACCGACATCACCGACGAGACGTCGGTGAAGGTGTTGGCCGATCACGTGTACGACACCCACGGTCGGTGCAACCTGCTCTACAACAACGCCGGTGTCACCTCGGGTGGCGGCGGCAAACCGTGGCAACAAGAACCGAACGACTGGCGATGGTGTTTTGGTGTCAACGTCTTCGGCACCGCCATCTGTGTCAGCGAGTTCGTCCCCCGGATGCTCGAGGGGGCCGAACCCGGTCAGATCGTCAACACCTCGTCGGGTGACGGCGGCTTCGCCCCCGTACCCACCGCCTCGGTGTACGCGGCATCCAAGGCCGCGGTCAGTTGTTTCACCGAGGCCCTGCACCACAACCTGGTCTCCGAGGACACTCAGCTCCGAGCGTCGGTGTTCTATCCGTCGGGTGGCCTGTTGCGCACCGGCCTGTTCACGGCCAGCCGCAACCGCCCCGAGAACCTTCAGCGAGTGGGGGAGGGGACGGGTCGCAAGAGCATGACCTTCGACGAGATGAAGACCATGCTCGAACAGGCGGGGCGAGACGTCACCGAGGCCGACCTCGACGGCTTGGGCGACTTCGTGGTCGACGAGACCGCGGCCCGTCGGTTCATCATCACCATGGATCTGCGCGACACCGTCGAGCTCTTACACCGCCGGGCCGATGCCATTGCCGACCGCGATGTGCCGCCCCACCACGGGATGCCGATCTAGCCGGCGTCGGCCCTGTCGTTGAGGGCCACGAGGTAGTCCACGTAGTTGGCGATCCCGTGGTCGCTGAAGTGGTCGAAACGGCGGTTCTTGATGCCGTCGACGAATCCGGCCCACCGGTCCTTGGCCCGCTGCTGAGGGGTGAACTGGCGTAGTTGGCCGTTGCGGTTGAGATACATGCGGGTGCCGGTGTGGCGGTAGCGCAGCCAGGTGGGCGGCACCCGAGTGACGATGTCGTTGTTGTTGACCCAACGCACGTGGGTGATCTTGGCGTGTTGTACGTAGCGTTTGGTGCCCACCCGGGGACTCCCGAAGGTGATCACCTCGACCGGCACGGCGGCGATGGCCGACAGTTCGCAACGTCCGGCCAGGATGGTGGCCATGGCGCCGCCGAGTGAGTGGCCGGCGAACCACACGTTGCGGTCCTCGTCGCTGAGCGTGTCCTCGAGTTCGGGCCAGATGTCGTCGACCTCACGTTTGAATCCTCGATGAACACGGCCGATCGTCTCGGACAGATCGGTCAGCGCGTTGGCGTCGGCCCGGATGTCGTTCCACTCGTTGGGTTCGGTGCCCCGGCACACGATCAACACGTCTTCGTCGTTGCCCAGCTCGTAGGCCTGGGCGCCGTCTCGTTCGAGGTAACGAATCTCGGAGAAGCCGAGGTCGCCGAACACCGGCTGAGCCTCGACGTCGGGCAGGTACGACAACATCGAGACCTCGGCGAAGAGCAGCGAGCGACGCAGCGGGGCGAGATCGCGGATGGGGCCGTCGACGGAGGAGACGATGTCGAGCTCGGCCGCCGTCTTCTCCGAGATGGGCTCTGGGTTTCGTCCACTACCGGTTCGCTTGCTCATCGGCACGACACGATAGCGGCGGGGCGCGGCGAGTGATCTCGAGGGTAAGAATGTGCGTATGAAGGCAGTGGTGTGCCGGGGCTACGGCCCTCCGGCCGACGTGCTCGAGCTGGCCGACGTGGCCCCGCCGCAGGTGGGTGACGACGAGGTACTGGTGCGGGTACGGGCGGCATCGGTGCATCCCGATGTGTGGCACGTCGTGACCGGGCGACCCCACATGCTGCGTCTCATGGGAGCTGGTGTGCGCCGCCCCAAGAACCCGATCCCGGGTACCGACATGGCCGGCGTAGTGGAGGTGGTGGGGTCAAAGGTCACCCACTTCGCACCGGGCGACGAGGTGTACGGCGAGACGGTCCAAGGCCACCAGTGGCACCACGGTGGTGCCTATGCCGAGTTGGTGGCCGTGCCGGCTGAGGCTCTGGCGCACAAACCTGCCGTCATCTCCTTCGAGCAGGCTGCCGCCGTACCGTCATCCGGCTACATCGCACTCCAGGGGGTCCACGACGAGGGTGAGGTCACGGCCGGTCAGCGGGTGCTGGTCAACGGTGCCGGGGGTGGTGTCGGCACGTTCGCCGTGCAACTGGCCAAGTGGTACGGCGCCGAAGTCACCGGTGTCGACACGGGCGACAAACTCGACACCGTTCGTGCGGTCGGAGCCGACCATGTCATCGACTACACCACCAACGATTTCACGGACGAAGGCCAGCGCTACGACGTCATCGTCGACATCCCCGGCAATCGGTCGTGGTCGGACTACCGGCGGGCGCTCACCCCCGAAGGTCGGTACGTGCTGATCGGACACGATCAGTTCGGGGAAGGAGCCAACCGGTGGATCGGGTCGCTGTCGGGATTCCTCAAACTGGTGGTGTTGGCGCCGTTCAACAAGCAGCTGAAGGTCCGCGTGGCAGCCAAAACCGACGACCCGCTGGCGGTCTTGACCGAGATCATCGAGGCGCAGGGGCTGACACCCATCGTCGATCGGACCTTTCCGCTGGCGCAGGCCGCCGAGGCCATGGACTACATGACCCGAGGCCGGGCGCGAGGCAAGATCATCCTCACCCCCTGAGCAGCTCCGACCCGGCAGATCCGGTGGCCGGGTAGTTCCCGAGGGTCAACGGCGCGGATCTGGGTCGTCTTCGAGAGTCTCCATGATCACCCGCATGATCAGGACTGCGCCGGCGAGCAACCCGATGCCGGCGATGAGGTCGTAGAGCGACAGGTCGGTGCGGATGTACGGCCCGCGATCCAGGCTGAGCAGCATGGTCGAGACGATGCCCAGAATGCCGGCCACGAAGGCCAGCACCGCCCGGTTCACCAGGCCGGTCACGATGCGGGCGTCCTCGGTGTGCGAGAACAGCCGCACCCGGATCGTCAGATCGCCCCGGTCGATAGTGGTCACGACCGAGTCGACGAGGCGCGGTGCGCGGCGCAGCAGCGGGAGCAACTTGAGGGTCTCCTCCTTGGCCAGCTCGGTGAAGTCGTCGAGATTCTCGGGAACCGGCGACTGCACGTCACCGACCGCCTCGATGGCATCGAGTACCGGGAAGTCCGGTACGAGCACTTCGAGTGAGTCGAGCACTGTGACCAGGCCCCGGAACATGGCGCTGGCCGAAGCCGGCAGCCGCAGTTGATGATCGGACATGATGCGGAGCAACTCGACGACGGCGTCGGGGCCGATGTTCTCGTCGTCGGTGAGGTGCTCGGTGAGCAGGTGGGCCAGCGCCCGGTCGAGGCGGGCGGTGTCGAGGGTTCCCTGCTGGTCAGCCACCCCGAGAAGCGCGTCACGCAGCATGGTCGGCTCGCGGAGGCGAAGACCCAGCAGCAGGTTGCCGAGCGACGTCTGTTCGCCGGCATCGAGGGTGCCGGTGGCGCCGCAGTCGATCACGGACACCGCGCCGGTCTCGGTGATCATCACATTGCCCGGGTGGAGGTCGGCATGGAACCTCGCCCCGCTGAGCATGGCGCCCACGTTGGCGCCGACGAGCGCCGTCGCCTCGGCTCGGCGGCGCTCTCGGTCGAGATGGCCGAGGTCGGTGTCGGCCAGCGGCCGGCCGGGAACACGATCCATGACCAGCACATCGTCGGTGCAGTGGTCGGCGATGATGCCCGGCACGCCGATGTCCGTGCCGGCGAACGACTCACCGATCTCCACCGTTGCCCTCGCCTCGAGTTGGTAGTCGAGTTCTTCGATGAGATCGTCCACGAAGGCGGAGGCGAGGTCGGCCATCCCGACCGACCGAGCCCATGCGCTGTGGCGCTCGACCACTCCGCTGAGGTGGCGTGCCACCTGGCCGTCGCGCTCGACCTCCGCGACGATCCCGGGACGACGGATCTTGATCACCACCTCGGCGCCATCGGTCATCGTGGCCCGGTACACCTGCGCGATCGACGCCGAACCGAGCGGTTCCCAGTCGATGGACGAGAACAGTTCGTCGGCTTCGGGCAGCGCTCGGCGCAACTCGGCTTGCATGACGTCCCGCGGAAGCGCCGCAACCTGGTGTCGGAGACCACTGAGCTCCTCGGCGATGGCCGATCCCACCAGATCGGGCCGCGCGGCAAGTAGTTGGCCGAACTTCACGAAGACCACCCCAGCCTCTTCGAGGGCACCGCGCAGCTGTGCACCCGCCGGCGGGCGGTGGTTGTCGCCCCGTCGGCCGAGGTGAGGGCCGAGGCCGTGCTGGACGGCGATGCCGACGACCTCCGCACTGCGACGCGACACGCGCCAGGTCTCGAGCGGGCCGTTGCGTCGTCGCCGATGCCCGGCCGGACGGGGTCGGCTCATCAGCTGGAAGGCCACGACCAACCCCATGGCCACCAGCAGCGCCGTGATGACGGCCACCCCGGCCACCGACCCATCGTCCTCAGCCCCCCACCGGTGAACACCGCCCGCCAGCGCCGCGCCTGCAATACAACCGCCCACGCCGGCCATCAGGGCACGCACACGCGTCACGCGGTGAGCACCGAGGAGCCGTCGGGCCAGCCAAGCCGAACCGACGGTGAGTAGGACATAGACGACGATGCGGCTGACGGCTCCCATCCGGTCAGCCTGGCACGCGGCGGTGGTCTCGGAGCGACGAGACCGTCAGCGGGAGCCGAAGAGCCGCTGGCCTGACGTGGACTGCCAGCGCAACGCAACCGCCCAGCCGATGGGGATGGGCAGCAGCCACAGCGCCAAGCGGTACACGACCACCCCCGCCGTGATCAGTTCTCGGTGCTCGTCCCCGGCCATGGCCGAGAAGATGGCGACGAACACCAACTCGGCGACGCCGACGCTGCCAGGGGTGATCGGGATCGTGGTGATCAGGGTGACGAGCGCTTGGGCCAGGAGGATCTGCTGCCACGCCAGCACGTCGCTGTCGACGCCGACCGCGCGCAGCGAGTACAACAAGAGCGCGAACACGGTGGCCTGGGCCAGCCCGGCGGCGAGGAAGGCCTGGGGCCAGCGTCGGCCGAGCACCTCGCGGGCTTCGATGCGGACGTCGAGGATACGGTCGACGAGGTCGGCGGGAGCCTGGCGGGCGAACTTCGAGTAGCCCCATTTGACCATCCGTTCGACCAACCGGCCGAACGACCGGGCCCGCTCCTCGGAACGCAGCACGCCGGCGACGAGCATCCCGGCGCCGCCGAGTACGGCGGCACCGATGATGGCAACGATCAGCAGGTCGTCGTCGAAGGTGAACACCGCCCAGACGCCGACGGCCAGCACGGCCAAGGCCAGTTTGGTCGACATCTCGACGATGCCACTGAGGAACATCCCTGACGTGGCCCGTTCGATGGGAAATCCCCAGCTGTTGTACATGCCGAGTCGGAGCACGAGGTCGAAGCCCGGGAGGGTTGATCCGACGCCGGTGGTCGCCACCCACGCCCTGATGCCCCGCCACAGCGACAATCCCGGCAACACGAGGGAGTAGATCCACCCGGCCGGAACGTACCGGACCAGGCCCAGTGCGACGATGATGACGATGTCGACGGTCTCGAGGCCACGGATGGCCTCGAGAACCAGATCCCAGTCGACCAGCTGGGGGAAGATCACGCCGAAGACGATCACCACGACCACCAGGGCGATGCCGATGGTGATGATGGCCCGCTTGCGGTTCGGTTTCTGGACCTGCGGGTCCTCGCCAGCGTCCGTCATCTGCACACGCTATCCGTCGCCGAGGACCGAAATTGACGTCCAGCAGGCCGCCGAGGCCAGCCGGATCTACCCGGCGTTCACCGCGTCGTCGATCACCTCGAACAGTTGCGACGCCAGTTGGCCGCCGGTGTCGGAGTCGGCTTCGATCACCAGGTAGGCGCCGTAACCGTCTTCGAGATCGAGCCAGGGCACCGTGCCGAAGGCGCCGCCGTCGGAGATGTACCCGCTCTCGCGGTCGACCCACCACCCCATGCCGTACCCCATGGACGGATCACCGGCGTTGCCGTCGTACACCTCGCCGATGCGATCGTCGTGCATCCGGTCGACGGCCTCGGCCGACAACACCTGGTGGTCGCCGCACATCCCGTCACGGAGCTGCATCAACAAGAGCTTGCCGTAGTCACCGGTGGTGACGTAGGCGCCGCCTTCGATGTTGGGATTGTCGGTGTCGGGCAGGGTGGCCGGATCGGCATCGAAGGCGCTGGGGTAGCCGCCGCCGTCGGATCCGAGCGGGAGGAACGGGTTGTTGAACGCCAGGGCATCGAGCTCACACGGTTCGACGTAGATCTCTTCGATGAGCTCCGCCCACGTCTGGCCCGATGCGGCCTCGGCCACCGCGCCGGCGACCTGCCACTGGGCCCCGCCGTAGCGGAACGCCGAGTCGGGGGGAATGATGTCGGCGTCGTCGCCGGCCGCCGTGAAGATCGCCTCGGCACATTCCTGGAGCACGAAGGTGGGACCGAACTGGCAGAGGTAGGGCCCGTAGAGCACGTCGGGCCCGAGACCCACCAGGCCCGAGCTGTTGGAGACCAGCTGGGCCGGGGTGATGTCGGGGTTCCCCGCACCCCAAGGGGCCACGTCGCCGACCGGCGCGTCGATGTCGAGGAGCCCCTCATCCTGGAGATGCAGCAGCACCCCGGCCGAGATCATCTTCGACGACGATGCGATCAGCGAGATGCGGTCCTCGTCGAACTCGCCCCAGTGCTCGTGGTGCAGGACCCCGTGATCGCGGTGCACCACGATCAGCCCGGCACCGTTGAGTCCCCGCTGCTCGACGAAATCAGCCACGATGGGCGACACGGCCGAGAAATCCGAGGGAGCCGGGTCGGGCGACGTCGTGGTGGGCGGTGTCGTCGTGGTTGGTGCGGTCGGGGTGGTGGGCGCCACGGTGGAGGAGGCGACCACCGGGGCGGAAGTGGTGGTGTCGGGGGTGACGGTGCTCGGCTCGTCGGAGCCACACCCGACGAGCACCACGGCGAGCAGCGCGGCGGACAGGATCACGGCAGGTCGGGCCATGGCGGCCACGCTAGTGCCGACGCTGGGCTGGTGACCTTGGATTCTGCTCGAGCGGGTGCATTCGGGCGACCCCGAGACACCGCCGGCCTGGGCTACGTTGCCGGGCATGGGCGGATCGAAGGTACGGGTGCTGCTGGTCGGGGTGGTGCTGGTGTTCGTCTCGGTCGTGCTGGTCGATGCCAGCGCCGCCGCCCCTCCCGACGAGGGTGCCGGCCCGGCCGAAGGTCAGCGGGCCACCCGCGCCGATGTGCCGCCGCTGCCACCGACGAAGCCACTACCCGACCCTCCGCCCGGCCTCGACCTGCGCAGTCCGGTGCTCGGCCCTGGGGGTCTGTTCCTTCCCGCCGATGCCGCCGATCCTGATCTCCTCGTTGTGGGGGCCGGCACCTACTACCTGTTCTCCACCAACACCGAGGCCGCCAATGTGCCCGTGTGGCGGTCCACCGATCTGGTGACGTGGGCCTTTCTCGGCGACGCCCTGCCCGAGCTGCCCTCGTGGGCCAGATCCGGAAGCGGCACCACCTGGGCGCCCTCGGTGCACCGGGTTGGTTCGACGTACAACCTCTACTTCTCGGGTATGCACGTGGACCGCGGCCGGTTCTGCATCGGAGTGGCCACGTCGGCTGACCCGGCCGGGCCGTTCCGACCTGGGCGGCGACCACTCGTGTGCCAGACCCATCGGGGCGGCAGTATCGATCCGTTCCTGTTCACCGATGCCACCGGGGTCCGTGCCCTGGTCTACAAGACCGACGGCAACTGCTGCGGCCACACCACCAAGCTGTGGAGCCAGCGCCTGTCCGGTGATGGCCGTCGGGTGGTGGGGAAGGCGTCGGAGTTGCTGTTCGCCGGGGCCGAATGGGAGGAGGGGGTGATCGAGGGGCCGACGATGGTGCAACGTGGCGGTCGGTACCACCTCTTCTATTCGGGGAACTGGTGGAACACCCACTACTACGGCATCGGTCACGCCGTGTGTGAGGGGCTGGCCGGACCGTGTCACCGATCCAGTTCGACGCCGTTCATGGCCAACCGGTCCGACGGGGTGGGGTTCGGCGGCCCGTCGGTGTGGGAATCACCCAGCGGTGAGGTCTGGATGACCTACCACGGCTGGTACGGGCCGGGGGTGGGGTACGAGAACGGTGGGGTCCGAGCTGCCTTCGGACACCGGCTCGACTTCCCCGACTGGCGTCCACCGCCCACGTGTCAGGGGCTGGCCCCTACGGTGCTCGGGACGCCGGGCGCCGATGTGCTGACCGGGACTCCGGGGCCCGACGTGATCGTCGGCCGCGGGGGCCACGATGAGATCAACGGTGGGGGCGGTGACGATGTCATCTGCGGCGGGGGAGGGGCCGACGTCATCGCCGGAGGTCGAGGAAACGACCGGATTCGGGGTGACGGCGGGGCCGACAGGGTCACGGCTGGTGGGGGCAAGGACGTCGTGGAGGGCGGTCCCGGTGCCGACCATCTGCGGGGCGGTCCGGGCAAGGACCAGATCAGAGGTGGGGGCCACACCGACGAGTGTTGGGGTGAACTCCTGCGCTGCGAGCTCAAACACCCCACCACCCCACGCCCGCAATAGGCGGCGCCACCAACCAGCCAGGCCATCAAGAATGCGTAATGGTAGTGCAGCGTCACGGACAGCGTGTCGCTGCACGACCAGAACGGTTGGTTGATGCGGGATCGACACCGTGGGGGACGACGCGGGACAATTTCGGGACGATGATGTGGCGGCGAACCCCGATCCTCGCTCTGGCGGTGACCATTTCGGTGGTGGCGCTGACCCTGCCTGGAGCCGGCGCCTCGACGACGGCTCAGGACACCATCACCACCCACGCCGGCACCACCATCGCCGGATTCTCGGGTGACGGCGGGCCGGCCACGGCCGCCCGGCTCGACAAACCCCGCGACACCGACATCGGTCCCGACGGGAGCTTGTACATCGCCGACACGTTCAACCACCGGATTCGTCGGGTCGGGCCCAACGGGACCATCACCACCATCGCCGGCACCGGTGTGGCCGGATACAGCGGTGACGGCGGGCCGGCCACCCAAGCGATGATCCAGTGGCCCCACGATGTGCTGGTGGCCGACGACGGCGCCATCTTCATCGCCGACTCGGCCAACCATCGGATTCGTCGGATCGCACCCAACGGGACCATCACCACCATCGCCGGCACCGGTCGATCCGGCTTCGCAGGAGATGGGGGTCCGGCAGTTGCCGCCCGCCTGAAGAACCCCAAGGGACTGGCGAGGCACGGCCACCACCTGTACATCGCCGACGGCATGAACCACCGGATCCGCCGAGTGAACCTGTCGAACGGCGTGATCACCACGGTCGCCGGCACCGGTGACCGGGGGTTCGGGGGCGACGGCGGCCCGGCCATCGATGCTGCCCTCAACATCCCCCAGCGCATCGACGTCGACGGCAGTGGCGCGGTGTACATCGCCGACAGCAACAACCACCGGATCCGCCGCTTCCGGGCCGGGGGAACGATGACCACCGTGGTGGGAAGCGGGGCTCTGGGTGGCGGCGGCGATGGAGGCCAGGCCCGCGCCGCGCAACTGCGTTATCCCCGCGGCGTCGCGGTGGCCGACGGCGTGTTGTACGTCGCCGACTCGGGCAATCAGCGGGTTCGGCGCGTCGAACTGGCCAGCGGGATCATCACGGCGCTCGCCGGCACCGGGACACCGGATCACGGTGGTGATGGCGGGCCGGCCGTCGACGCCACGCTGCAGGGGCCCCGCGGGGTGACGATCGACCCCGCCGGGCGGTTGTTCGTGGCCGATACCGACAACAGCGCGGTCCGGGTGCTCGTGTCCGATGCCTATCGGCCTCCCCCTGCACCGCTGCGTTGTCAGGGGCGCCGAGTGACGCTGGCCGGCACCGAGGCCGACGACGTCCTGGTTGGAACCCCGGGAGTCGACGTGATCGCCGGACTGGCCGGCGATGACGTGATCGAAGGCCGGGGCGGTGACGACATCGTCTGTGGCGGCGCCGGAAACGACATCATCAACGGCGGGAAGGGATCAGACGACCTCTTTGGTGGGGCCGGCGCCGACAACATCAAGGGGTTCCGGGGCAAGGACTTCATCTACGGCGGACCGGGTGATGACCGGCTCAACGGTGGCTCGGGCCGGGATCAGGTGTGGGGTGCCGGCCAACTCGACGAGTGTTGGGGCGAGCAGCTGCGGTGCGAGGTGCCGCACCGCACCCGACACAACGGTTAGGTCTGGCTACCGAGCAGGTCGGCCGGGATCGGGTTCTTGCCATCGAGCCGTCCGCGGCTGGACAAGGGTCGGAATCCGAAGAAGCCGCCGCCGGTGACGAACGTGTGACCGGTGGGATCGGCCGCCGGGTCGTAGTGGGCGTCGACCGCAGCTCCGTGGGCACCGGTCCGCATGTAGTCGGTGGCCGCGTCGGCGCTCTCCCAGATCGTGAGGGTGGCTACCAGGCGCTGGGGCAGGTTCGTCATCGCCGTGCCCCACAGGCCGCTGGGTGTGTCGAGGAATTGGTCTTCGAGGCCGCTGTTCACGCGGACGAAGGGAACGGCCGTCCTGAGGTAGGCGGTGCCGATGGTGATCGCGACGGTTGGTCCTTCGACATCTCTGGCCTTGGCTCCGGCTGCGTCGACCATGTTGTCATCGAGACCAGGCCACACCCCAGCGGCCCGGATCAGCTCCATGCGGACCTGCCAGCCTTGGTCGAACGCCTGGCCGGTGGGGTGTTCGGCCAAGAACTCGTCGAGAGCTGCCTCGTCGTCCCAGCAGGCGACCATGGCCTCGCGGCCCAGCTGCGGTCGAGGCAACACACCTCGGGAGAACGGCGCACAGATTGCGTTGCGGGCCGATCGCAAGCCGGGGGCGTCGGCCGGTTGTGGTGTCCGGCGCCGCAGAGCGGTCATCGGTCCGGTATCGGCGACATGGGCGCTGAAGAGCACGTTCCTGTGTGTACTACGTCTGGGTGGCCGCGGTGAACCCGGAAGGAGCAACACCGATGGCCAGATACGCACCCCCGAGGAAGAGACGATGGACGCGCAGGTCGGGCAGCAAGCGGGCCAGGTGACTCCACGGTTCGTCGAAGCCGTCGAAGGTGGTCACGTACCGCTTCGCCACCGAACGAACGATGGCGTTGACCGGTACGGCCCAACGGACCGATGTGGACGGACCGAAGGCCACCACTCGTGCACCGGGCCGAGCGGCCGAGACCGAGCGTTGCACCACGGCCGGGGTTCGCAACAGGTCATGGGTCTCGAAGAACAGAACACCGTCGACGCGGTCGGGCAGGGTGACCGTGGCGGCGTCACCGACCACCACGTCGACATTGCGCCATCCGTGATCGCCAATACGCTGCCGAGCCACCGATGCCATGGCATCGCTCAGATCGACGCCGGTCACCCTGCCGGTGTGGCCGACCTGCGCTCGCAGCAACTCGAAACTGGTGCCGGTGCCGCAACCCATGTCGAGCACGTGGTCGCCGTCGCGCAGCTTGAGTCGCTGCACCGCCCGGCGGCGTAGGGGACCGACCAGGCGAGCGTGACGCTCGTACTCGGCAGAGATGGCGCGATACCGGCGCTGTGCCTGCTCGGTGTCGGCCGGCGCAACCGGGTCCATGGGCGGATCCTACCAATATCCCGCTTTCGGGATTGTCGAGACCGACCTCTACCATCGTTACCCGTGCCAACTCGCCCTTCCACGCTGCGATCACCGGCCCGGGACGTGTCCATCCGGGTCCTGCTCGTCGGACTCGTCCTCACCCTCGTGTTGGCTCTTGGGTCGGCCCTTGTTGCGCCGACCACGGTTGAGGCCCACACACCCCACGACACCGCCCGCGACATCGCGATGTCGCCCACCTACGCCGATGACCTGGTGGTCTACACCACCAGCCAGAATCGGTTGCTGCGTTCCACCGACGGCGGTGCCACGTGGGCCACCCTGGTCACCGGGATCCCCACGGACAAACTTCGTCAGGTGGCGATCCCCTCCTCGGACGGCAACCGCATCTACGTCTCGTCCGGGACGGGCGTGTTCCGGTCCGACGACGGCGGCGACACCTGGACGACGATCTCGTCGGGCCTCCCCAACACCGACACCAGCATCATCGAAGTCTCACCCGACGATCCCGACACGGCGATCGTGGCCACCACCAGTGGCCGAGGTTTCCGTACCTCCGACGCCGGCGAACAATGGGAGCCCGCCGGTGTGTCCATCGGTGCTGTGCGATTCGGCCCGGCCGGGTCCGATCTCGTGCTGGCCGGTAGTTCCAGCGGGCCGGTGAACCTGTCCGAGGACGCGGGCCAGACATGGCGTCCCATCGAAGTACCCGGCAGCGGCGGCACCGGCGCCGTGGCCGTCGATCACGACGGCACCACCAGCGTGCTCATGGTGGGGAGATCGGACGGTTCGTTGCACTTGTCCGACGATCTGGGCGAGACATTCTCCGACATCTCCAACGGCTTGCCCACCGACCAGGGAATCGCCGGGATCGTCACCTCGCCGTCGTTCGCCGATGACGACATGATCTGGGTGTCCACCGACGTCGACGGGGTGTACTTCTCGGCCGATCGCGGTCAGAGCTGGGAGCTCCGCGACGAGGGGCTCACCGTCGATCGCCAATCGGGCGAGATCGGGGTCGCCGACTTCTACAACCTCGACATCGGGACCGGGCCCGAAGGCGAGCACGTCTTGTTCCTGGCCGCCTTCGATGGTCCGTTCCGGTCCGACGACGGCGGGGAGACATGGACCAGCCTGCAGACACTCTCGGAGATGATCGTCGGGCTCGACGTCTCACCGGCGTACGCCGACGATGCCACCATCGCCCTGGCCACCTACGTCAAGGGAGCCTTCGTGTCCACCGACGCCGGGGCCACGTTCGTGGCCGCCAATAGCGGCATCGAACGGGAGCTGTCCGACGGCAACAAACTGCTCCCGGTGCTGCGCCTGCACAACATCGTGTTCTCTCCCGACTACGCCAACGACAGCACCATCTTCTCGGCCAGCTGGACGCGGCTGTTGCGGTCCGAGGACGGCGGCGCCACGTGGCAGGAGAACTTCGTGTCCGAGCCCACCGGTTCTCGGTTGCGCCAGTTCGTCATCGGAGTGTCGCCTGCGTTCGCCGACGACGGCACCATCTTTCTCGGCACCCGGCAGGGCGAGATCTACCGTTCGACCGAACGGGGTGACAGCGAATCGTTCGAGATGCTCGGATCGCCGGGTGACCGGGTACGAACCATCGAGCTGCACCCGGACTTCCCCGACGTACCCACCCTGTTCGTGAGCACCGACTCGGCGGTCATGCGTTCCGACGACGGCGGGGCGACATGGACCGATACCGGCGGACCTACGACCACCTCGCTGCTGGCGATCTCTCCCGACTACGCCAACGACCAGACGGTCTTCGCCGGCAGCACCGAAGGTCTGCTCATCACTCGTGACGGTGGCGACACCTGGCAGCCGGCCGACGATCCCGACCTGGCCGAGAACCGGATCGAGGGAGTGGAGACGTCGCCGAGCTATGTCGAGGACCAGTTCCTGCTGGTCAGCGTGCGGGGCAAGGGCCTGTACGAGTCCGTCGATGGCGGCGAGACCTTTCAGCCCACCGGCAGCGACCTTCTGAGCGACAACCTGTTGCTCGCCGACTTCTCGAACCCGACCGCCGAGCCCATCCACTTCTCGCCCGACTTCGCAACCGACCGCACGGTGTTCGGGTACAGCGGGGCGACCCTGCTGAAGTCGTCCGACGGCGGCACCAGCTGGGACCCGTTGGCCGTGCCGCCGGCCGCCGAGTTCGTTCTTGATGTTTCGCCCGAGCCCTCCGCCACCACGCCGCCGGGAACCACATTGGTCGACGAAGACGTCAACCAGCTGCCGCCGGCCGACGACGACGGCGACGACGACGGCCCGTCGGCCGCCATGGTGATCGGCGTCGGTGCCCTCGTGGTGTTGGCCGTCGTCGGCGCCGCGTTCGCCTGGCGGCGGTCTCGGCCCGATGACGAGGTGGCCCATTCGTGACGGCCCTCGGGCGACTGCCCGCGGTCGTCGCCGCTGGTGTGGTCGCTGCGGCAGTGGGAGTGCTGCTTGCCCATTCGTCGGTCTCGGCCCACACCCCCCACGACAACATCGCCGTTGTTGTGGCCTCGCCCGACTTCGCCACCACGTCGACGGTCTACGCCGTGTCCCAGGGGCGGGTGCTGCGTAGCTTCGACGGTGGCGCCCGGTGGCAGACGCTGGCCACCGATCTACCCCGGGTGGCGACCACCATCGCCACGTCGGTGGCCGATCGTGACACCCTCTACCTGGGTACCGAGACAACCGTGTTCCGGAGCACCGACGGCGGCGACTCCTGGTTGGCCGCAGCCGGAGGTTTCAGCGGAACGGTGCGGTCGCTCGTGACCTCACCAGCGGATCCCGACACCGCGCTGCTGACCGATCTCGCCGGAGGTCTGTACCGAACCACCGATGGTGGCGGCCAATGGTCGCTGCTGCCGGATCTCGGTGGCGCCGTGACCGTCGAGTTCGCCACCGGCGAGGACGGTTTGGTCGTTGTCGGTGACCGCAGGGGTCGGGTGTCGATCTCCGACGATGCCGGTGCATCGTGGAGCGAGCCTCGATCGGCGATCGCCGACGACGAGGTCAGCGCCCTGCTCGTGACCGATCGAACCGACCTGGTGGTGGGCGGAGCCGACGGGGAGCTGGTCCGTTTCGATGAACAGAGCGACTCGTTCCTCTCCATGGGCTCCGGGCTCCCCGACGAACGCATCATGGCCATCGACCGATCTCCCGACTTCCGAGACGATGGGGTGATGTGGGCGTCGACGTGGTCGACCGGCAGTCACCGCAGCGACGATCGCGGCGAAACGTGGACAGCGCGAACCGATGGCCTGACCACCGACCGTCAGGCCGAAGCCGTCGGGGTGCCCGACTTCCGGGGGCTCGACGTGGCCATCGGACCGGCGGGCGACACGGTGTTGTTCCTGGCCGGCTTCGATGGCCTGTTCCGATCCGACGATGAGATGGCCACTTGGCAGTCTCGCGAGGTCCTGTCCGAGGTGATCACCGGCATCGCGATCTCGCCGGCATACGCCGAGGACGAGACCGTGGCCGTCGCCACCTACGTGAAGGGGCCTTATCTCTCCGACGACGATGGCCAGTCGTGGACCTTGGTCGACAGGGGGCTGGAACCGGTTCAGGCCACCGACAACGCCTATCTCCCCGTGATCCGGCTCCACAACATCGTGTTCTCACCCGACTACGCCCAGGACGGCACGTTGTTCTCGTCCAGTTGGACGCACCTGCTCAAATCGAGCGATCGGGGTGCGACCTGGTCACAGCACGTGGTCAGCGACCCACCCGCCGATACCAAACTCCGTCAGTTCATCGTCGCGCTGTCACCTCGATTCGCCACCGACCAGACCGTGTTTCTCGGCAGCCTCCAGGGTGAGGTGTTCATCTCCAACGAGGGGGGCGAGGAGGGCACCTTCGTGGCGCTGGGCTCGGTCGGCGGGCCGGTCCGCTCGCTGGCGGTCGGTCCTGACTATCCCGACGATCCGACCTTGTGTGCCGGCACCAGGAACGGCACCTTCGTCAGCATCGACGGCGGTCGAACCTGGGAGGCGAGTGGCCCGGCTGGTGTGTCACTGCTGGCGGTGTCGCCCCACTACGGCCAGGACGGCACGGTGTTCTCGGGCAGCGAGGCCGGTCTCTGGGTCACCCGCGACCGAGGCCAGACATGGTCGATCGTCGCCGGTGACC
>JBPCTQ010000064.1:0-8709 GCA_051011595.1 Acidimicrobiales bacterium | reverse complement strand
ATCCCAGCACCTGGGGGCGGGTGGGGTTCAGTCGGACCTTGTGCATCCACCGGTCGGAACTGCCGGCATTGGGCTGACCGGCGTGCCACATGCCGTGGTGGAACACCAGCACGGTGCCCGCCGGCCCCGAATACTGCTGCTCGCCCACGATGTGCTGATACCGGTCGAGGCCGGCTGAGATCACCCGTCGTAGATGGCTTCCGGGCACGAACCGGGTGCCGCCTTCGCCGGGGACAACCTCGTGGGGGAAGTAGAAGAGTTGGATGTCGAACGCCAGGTCGGCACTGTCGGTCACCGCGTCGACGTGCAGCGGTTGAAGGTAGGTGCTGCCCGCTTCGAGGTGATGGGTGAAGTCATGATCGAACGTGCAGTCGAGCCCCACCAGTGACGCCACCATGCCGGCCACCTCGGGCAGGCGAAGGTACGCCCCGATGGCCGACGGATCGGGATAACAGCCCGAGAACGGTGTGCCGGTGTCGGGCGGCTTCAATCCCTCCGGGGCCCACCTTTCGTCCTTCAGCCGGTTGATCTCGTCGAGCACCCGGGTGTTGATGTCGTCGGGGACGAGTGCGTCGAAGCGGAGGTAGCCGTCGGTCACGAACTGGGCCATCTGACGGGTCGTGAGCAGCACAGGTGCGTCGGCCATGCCGCCCATGATGTCAGGCCCACGCCAACCCTGACCGAACTGGCGGTACAGCGCGTCACCTATGACGCGCTGGACCGCCAGAACGGCAACGCGATCGAACTGGCGATGGAGCGCGTCACGTATGACGCGTTGTACCGCCAGAACGGCAGAGAAGGGCGACTGACGCCATGGCACCGTCGATCCCCGCTAGGAAGTAGTCCATGAAGATCTCCGTTGATCGCGGCATCTGTACCGGACACGGTCGCTGCTACGTCCTGGCCCCCGGTGTCTTCGAACCCGACGACGACGGTTACTGCGTGGTGATCAACCACGATCTCAGCGACGGGGCCTCCCACGAGCTGCGCGAGCAGGCTCGGGTGGGCGCCGCCAACTGCCCCGAAGACGCCATCACCATCTCGGACTGAAGCTCACCAGTCGGCGATGGCCGGCCTGACCTCGCCGAGCCAGAGCTCCAGATGACGTTGCACCAGCTCGTCGGGCATGCCGGCCACCGAGGCCCAGCAGAAGACCTCCTCCACCGGAAGATCGGCCACCCGGCCTCGCAACCACTCGATGGTCCGGTCGGAAGTCATCACTTCGAGGGGCGACACCACGCCGGTGTGTTCGTGGCGAGCGGTGCGGAGCTTCTCGGCCGTGACCGGGCTGGGCGTTCGACCGGTGCCTGCCGCCGCTGCCTCCCGGTAGGTGTTGATCTGATGGAGGGCGTGAGGCAACACCCGCTCGAACGCGTCGTCGGGATCGTCGGCCACCACCACGGTGACCACACCCGCCATTCGGGCCGCATCCGCGCCGTGGCCGGCCTCGGACAGTGCTTCCCGGTAGGGCGCCAACGACGACGGGTTCAGCGACAGCAGTGGTGCACCCAGCAACCCGGCTCGGCGGGCACCCTGAGGTCCCTGATACCCGAGCCACACCTCGGGTGGTTGCTGGAGCGCCGGTGGGGTGATGGGCCCGCCGGGTCCGAGCAGTCGCCGCAACTCACGCACCAGCTCGTCGGTCCGGCCGTAGCGCCTCGCCGTCGGCGAGCCGTACAACTCGAACTCCGGTGCCGAGTACCCGGCGCCCAGCCCGATGGTGAGGCGACCGTTGCTCAGGTTGTCGACCACGGCGATCTCCTCGGCCAGCCGAGCCGGGTTCCAGAGTGGCGCCAACAGCACCGCTGTCCCGAGCCGGATTCGGTCGGTCACCGCCGCCAAGGCCGCGGCGAAGGTCAACGGCTGCGGCAGATAACCATCGTCGAAGAGGTGGTGCTCGCTGAGCCACACCGAATCGGCACCGAGCCGCTCGGCCTCGATGACCAGCTCGATCTGGTCGCTGTAGAAGTCGGGCCACGGTTTTGCCCAGGCCTCGGGGTTTCGGCCGTCGAGGTAGATGCCCGCTCTCATCGACCGACTGAACCGTCGATTTGTTCACGAATGATGTCGGCGTGGCCGGCGTGACGGGCGATCTCCTCGATGAGATGCACGAGGATCCAGCGCAAGGTGACCGGTCCCTCGTCGGTGGGGCGCTGCGACAGCGCATCGAGGTCGTTGCCGGCCGCCGCCCGGTCGGTGCGGGCGGCGTAGCGTTCCCAGTCAGCCAGGATCTCGGCCAAGGTCCGATCGCCCACCGCGACCTCACCCGAGGGAATGACCTCGTCGGAGCCTTCGAACACGAACACGATCCAGATGGCTTCGGCGCCGGCGAGATGGTCGACCAGGCCGAGCAGACTGGTCCCCGATGCCACGCCGGGACGACGCAGGGTCTCCTCATCGAGCCCGTCGAGGTTTCGTAGGAGGGAGCGACGGAGGTAGTCGAGGGTGTCGATCAGCAGTGACCGCTCGTCGCCGGCCCGCTTGGGCAAACCTTCGTCAGTCATGGGTCAGCACCTGGTCGGCCACCAACTCGAGCGATTGCCAGGCCAGCTCGGGCGGGGTGCCGCCGACCAAGGGGAACAACGGCAACACACCCTGGGTGGCGATGACCTCGCGGGCCCCGGCCGGGTCGACGACGCGGTAGTTGCCGTCCTCGGCCCGTAGCTCGTCGACCGTGCGGGCCGCCGACCCGGCGGCCGCCGCCTTCTCGGCCCCCATCCACTGGCCGTACATCTGGGCGTCGTGGAGCAGGTAGGGGCCGTAGGTGTCCCACCCCCGATCGACATCGGCGGCCACCACCACCGCCGTGGCCGAGCCGGGTTCGGGTACGTAGAACAGGCCGGGCTCGTGGCCGGCCTCGGAGGCCGCCCGCCGGTACTCGTCCTCGAGGCGGCCGGGATCGTCGGACCCCTCACCCATGAAACCCAGGCCGAACCGCCCGGCGCGGCGGGCGGCGGCGACACTGCCGCCTCCGTAGTTGATCATCGGTCCGCCCGGCGTGAACGATGCCGGCGTCACCTGCACCGGTCGCTCGCCGTACGTGAAGGACTGGCCGGTGAGGGCCTGCTGGAGGACGGCGATGACCTCGTCCATACGCCTTCCCCGTCGATTGAAGTCGCGCCCGAACATCTCGTACTCGATCGGCCGGTAGCCGAGCTCGATGGTGTAGCTGATCCGCCCACGACTCAGGTGATCGAGCACAACCATCTGCTCGGCGAGTGCCACGGGGTCGTGCAACGCCGCCAGCACGGCTCCGACAGTGATGGGCAGTGTCTTGGTGCGGGCGGCGATGGCGCCGGCCAACACCAGCGGGGCCGGAAGATACCCATCCGGGGACGCATGGTGTTCGGACAGCACCACGGTGAGCGCGCCGTGGGCCTCGGCCCACACACTCATCTCGACTGCCGCCTGATACAGATCGGCGCGTTCGGTGGGCGATGCCTCCGGCGACCGCATGTCGAAGCGGACCAGCATCATGATCGGACCACCTTCTGATGACGACGCGGGCGACCGTAGCAGTCCGGCCCGCCGCGGCTACGGTGCTGACCCATGGAGCACTGGGGACCTTTGGCAGCGTTGGCCGGCGAGTGGGAAGGAGACGACGGACTCGACGTCTCGTACCATCACGCCGAGGGCGAGGTGGGCGAGACCCCTTATCGCGAGACCATTTCGTTCAAGCCGTTCGGGCCGGTCGACAACGGGACCCAGAGCCTGTTCGGCCTCGACTACCGCATGGCCGCCTGGCGGGCCGACGAGGAGGACCCCTTCCACACCGAGGTCGGGTACTGGCTCTGGTGCGCAGACTTGGGCCACGTGATGCGTTCTTTCGTGATCCCCCGGGGATCGGTCATCCAGGCCGGTGGCCCGGCCGCCGCCGACGCCACCACCTTCACCATGAAGGCCACCTCGGGTGATGAGGAGTACGGAATGGCCACCAATCCGTATCTCGTCGAGAAGGCCAAGTGTGTGACCTACGAGGTCACCATCTCCATCGATGGCGACACGTTCAGCTACGAGGAGGACTCGGTTCTCGACATGGTCAACATCGAGGGGTTGTTCCATCACACCGACCGCAACACCTTGCGCCGAGTGGCCCAGGCCGAGTTCCCACCGGTCGACTGACGGTCACCAGCCGGTTCAGATTCTCACGAAGCTCCACGACAGCGGCGTGTCGTGGTCGTACGGCATGGTGCCGTGGAATGCCCTGCGGTCGTCGTCGAACACCAAGGGCAGGAAATGCCGGTCGCCGGCCCAGAGGGGCAGCGCGGCCGCGTCACGCACGCCGGCATCGTCGTCACAGGCGGCCATCAGTCGTGATCGGGCCACCCATTCCAGCTCGCCCTCGTGGTTGGCTCGCAACGGTTCACCGGTCCACGCCTCGGCCAAGAAAATGAACCCCAACCAGTCCTCGCCGGCCGGGCCGAATCCGCTCCACGTGACCGTGCCCCGTAGCACCAGCTGGTCGACATCGACGGCGGCTTCTTCGGCGAGCTCGCGCCGGGCGCTGGTGACCACATCCTCGTCGAGCTCGACCTTGCCGCCGAGGCCGTTGAACTTGCCGTAGTGGTCGTCGTCGGTGCGGGCGTTCCGATGGATCATCAGGACCTCATCGGCTCGGCGGTCCCACAGGTAGACCAGCGTGCCCACGATCGGCGTGAACGTCATCGGTGTCCTCTCGTGCCCCTCGTCCCGCCCACGCTAGACCGACCATTTCGTGCGACCGCACCCGCCGCTGACACAATCGATCCATCATGTGGCCCACCCTGCTCGACGCCCTCGACACCGCCACGCGGACGCGACTCGAAGCGGCGCTCGTGACCAAGTCGATCAAGCCGGGCCGGTACCTCTACCGCGAAGGAGAACCCGGCGACTCGGTCTTCGTGATCTACTCAGGCCATCTGCTGGTGGAACGGGTCACCGAGCAGGGCGACGTGGCGGCCGTCGGAGTACTCCGGGAAGGCGAGATCGTGGGCGAACAGGCCCTGGTCACCGATGCGCCCCGTCTCGCCTCGGTGCGAGCGGTGACCGCGGTGACCGGCAGCTCGCTGCAACGCAACGCCTTCGACGAGGTTCGCGGCGACCACCCGGCGCTCGACCGCTTGTTGGTCAGCCTGCTCGACCAGCGGGTTCGTGACCTGCACGACCTCGTCATCGAAGCTCGTCACGTCAGCGCCGAGCAGCGACTGCGCCGACGGCTCGGTGAGCTGTGTGCGTGCTTCGACGGCGACATCCCGCTCACCCAGGACGCCGTTGCGGCCATGGCCGGCACCACCCGACCCACCGCCAACGCCTGCCTCCGTGAGCTCGAAGACGCGGGTACGGTCTCGCTGAGTCGCGGCCGCATCACCGTGCTCGACCCCGAAGGCCTGCACCAGGAGCCGCGCTGACATGACCGAAGTGTTGCTGGGGACGGTTGCCATCGAACCCAACCGTTGGGGGTTGGTCGATCCGGCACGACTGCCCACCGTGCGGCTGAGTGAACATCTCGACCAGATCGCCGACGCGGGGTTCGACGGACTCGAGGTGTGGGAGGGCCATCTCTCCGCGGTTGACCCGGCGGAGGTGCAGGCGGTGATCGACCACCAACTCGGGGTGTCGGTCTTCAATTCCTACGTCGGTTTCGACGATCCCAACCCCGACGCCCGAGCCGAGACGGCGGCGTGGGTCACTCGCTGCCACGCCGACGGCGTCAAGTACAACGTCGGCAACCAGCCCGACCAGCGCGACGCCTACGCCGATCGAATAGCCGAGTGGGTCGGGCTGATGCCGTCGGTTCGTCTGCTGTGTGAGTGCCACGAGGGCATCTCGATCGCCGAGGACCCCGAGGTGGCCGCCACCATCTTCGCTGCCGCCGGACCGCCCGACCAGGTACAGGCCATCATCCACCTGGGCGAAGACGAGGACCTGACCCGGCGTCGCTTCGATGCCTACGGCGACCGGATCACCCACGTACACGTGAACTACCTCAGCCGCCAGGCGCCGCTGCTTCGATCCATCGCCAACGATGTCGAAGAACGGGTCGAACTGGTTCGATCGCTCGGGTTCGCGGGCAGCTGGACCATCGAGTTCACCAATGGTGTGCTCACCGACAACCAGGACGAACCCGAACACCTGCTCTCGTCAGCCATCGCCGACCTCGAGTTCCTCCGAAAGCTGCTGCCATGACCCGACGCCCCAAGCTGGTTCTGTGCCACTACGAGGGCGCCGAACTGTTCGACGATCGGGCTCTCGACGCCCTCGATCGGGTCGGCGAGGTGCTCGATCGGCAGCCCCTCCCCCACTGGCACGACCCCCGAGCCCCCGAGCTGTTGGCCCAGGCCGAGGTGATTGTGGGCCACTGGGGCTGCGGACCGATCGACCAGGACCTCCTGGACCAGGCCCCCCACCTCCGGTACTTCGCCTACGCAGCCGGCACGGTCAAGTACCAGGTCACCGACGCCACCTGGACGGCCGGTGTCCGCGTGACGTCCGGCGCCAACGCCAATGCCCTACCGGTCGCCGACTACACGCTGGCCATGATCCTGCTGGCCAACAAGGACACCCTCTTCCAACGTGACCTGATGCGCGATCCCACCCTCGAGGGGCGACGGCTCTACGGCAACTGGGAGGTGGGCAACTGGAACAAGGCCATCGGCCTGGTCGGCGCATCATTGGTCGGACGGGCCGTCATCGACTTGCTGGGTCCCTTCCCCCAGTTCGACGTGCTGGTCCACGACCCGTTTCTCGACAACGCCGAGGCCGAAACGCTGGGTGTGCGCTCCGTGTCGCTCGACGAGCTCTGTTCTCAGAGCGACATCGTGTCGATCCACGCCCCACTCCTGCCCGCCACCATCGGGATGATCGGAGTCGACCAGCTGGCGATGATGAAGACGGGCGCCACCATCATCAACACCGCCCGCGGGCCCATCATCGATCACCAGGCGCTGCTGCCGGAGGTCGAGGCGGGTCGGCTCTACGCCGTGCTCGACGTGACCGACCCCGAGCCGCTATCTGACGACAGCCCGTTGCTGCAGTTGCCCAGTGTGTTCCTCACCCCTCATCTGGCCGGTTCCCAGGGCAGCGAGTACGGCCGCATGGTCGACTTCGTGGTCGAGGAGATCCGGCGTTATGCCAACGAAGAGCCGGCCCTCAACCCGGTGACGGCCGCCATGCTCGAGCGGACCGCCTGATACCGTTTCGCCAGCCAGGCGAAGGGGGACACGTGCGACGCGTGCTTGTGGTGTTGATGGTGATTGCGGCCGTGGCAGCCGGCTGCACATCGAGTGGTGATGAGACCACCACCGAAACCAGCACGACCCCGCCGCCCACCGTCGACGGCGGCGGCGATTCGGCGTCCACCACCACCGCCGACAACAACGCCTCCACAACCACCAGCCTCGCCGTCGAAGCCGTCCCCCTCGAAGCCACCGCCCGTGGGGTCACCGCCGAGACCATCACGTTGGGTGTGGCCCAGCTCGACTTGCAGCTGATCCGCGATGCGGGCCTGGCCGACGTGAACCACGGCGACTACGAGCTCATCTACAACACACTGGTCGACGACATCAACGATCGCGGCGGCATCAACGGTCGCATGGTCGAGCTGCTCTACGACACCTACGACGTGCTGGTGCCGGCCGAGCAGGAAGCGCTGTGTACCAAGTTCGCCGAAGACGAAGAGGTGTTCGCACTCATCGGCGGCATGCGTGAGGACAACATCTACTGCATCACCGAACAACACGAGATGATCTCGGTGGGCAACTCCGGCATCAACCAGGAACGGATCGACCGCTCCCAGGGTCGGCTGATCACGCCGGATACGGTGGCCGAACGGGGCATCGAGATGACCGTGGCTGCGCTCGACACCGCCGGGACACTCGACGGCGAGGTGGTGGCCATCCACGGCATAGCAACCAGCAGCACCGATGCCGAGGCCATGGAGTCCGCTCTCACCGCCGCCGGTCACGAGGTGGCCCTCACCACCCTCACCGACACAGCAACGGGCGACATTCAGGCCGCCGACGACCAGTTCAGCGCCTTCGCCGAACGTTACGCAGCCGAAGGAGTCACGGCAGTGGTGATCGTGGGCGCCGTGACCACCGCACTCGACGGCATCTTCCGAGCCGGGCTCGACGTCGAGATCTACGCCGACATCGCCCGCTCGGGGGAGGTGTCGGGCGCGGCCCGTAGCCGGCCCGACGAGACCCGAGGAGTGATCGCCGTTCGGCCGGCCCTGCCCGAGGGACCCGAGCAGACCGCCGACCCGCTTCTGGCCCAGTGCATCGACACCTTCGAAGCGGCCAACCCCGACGTCGCGGTGCCCGAGATGCGTTCGGTCGAGCCGGGCGACGAGGACTGGGCCATCGGCATCCGAATTGCCTGTACCCACATGATGCTCTTCGAGTTGGCGGCCGTTGCGGCCGGACCCGTGCTCGACAACGACACCTTCCTGGCCGCGGCCGAGGGACTGGGCGACATCGCCTTGCCCACCCAACCGTACGTGAGCTTCGGGCCGGGCAAACTCGACGGCAACGACGGCGCTCAGCTGGCCGAATGGGATCCCGACGACGGCCCCAGCGGCAACTACATCCCCATCAGCGAGCTGGTCGACACCACACCCTGAGTCATCCCGGCCACGCCTGACCGAACCGGTCGAGCGAGGTCTTGTCGGCGATCGGCTGGCGGGGCGAGGGCCCCAACCCCCACGCCAAATGCACCACAGGCACAATAGAC
>JBPCTQ010000063.1:0-7090 GCA_051011595.1 Acidimicrobiales bacterium | reverse complement strand
CAGTGGAGCACCCGCTTGGCCACCAGCATCCTGGTGACTGCCGTGCTGGGATGGATGGAGTCGGGTGATCCGGCCCACGACGACGACTTCCGGGTCCGCACCTCGAATGGCGTGGCCGCCTTCGTGAGCCAGCTCCTCACCGAACCCCTGCCGCTCGGCGACGGCGGGGCCTGAGATGGATCTGCTCGAGGGCATCGCCACCACCCGGGCCATCCGTCGCACCACTACCCAGCCGGTGACCGACGAACAGCTGGCCACCGTGTTGTTCGCCGCCAGCCGGGCCCCGTCGGGATCGAACCGACAGCCGTTCCGGTTCGTCGTGTTGCGGGACAGTCCGCAGGCCCACCACGCCAAAGCCATCATCGGTGAGGGGGCCCGGGCCCTGTGGGCCGGTAAACGACGCCGTGACGGCTACGACACCGGGTCGGGATCGAAGGCCGACTCACCCAAGGCCCGCACGGCGGCCACCCTGGATCGTTACGTGGACCGGTTCGAGGAGATCCCGGTGGTGATCCTGCCCTGCGCCGTCCGTTACCGGCCGCCCCACCCCTATGAGGGTGCGTCGGTCTACCCGGCCGTGCAGAACCTGCTGCTGGCGGCCCGCGCCATCGGCCTGGGCGGCACACTCACCACCTGGCAGGCGCCGGTGGAGGACGAACTACGGGCAGTGCTCGCCATCCCCGACGATGTGTTCATCGCCGGCACGGTCACCCTGGGCCATCCCGAAGGTGGTCATGGCCCGGTTCGCCGGCGGCCACTGTCGGAGCTGGTCTACGAGGACCAGTGGGAGCAGTCCCCAACCTGGGCCGTCGACCCGCCCGGCACCCGCTACACCAGCGCCGGTCCGCCTGACCCGGGTACTGGCTGATCGGTCCGGGAAGGCTTCGGCGCATTCCGGCCCCAGGGCCCGGGCGTCGGTTTGGTTGTCAAGTAGCAGGTGCGGGTGGCTGGCAGCGCCCCCGTAGTGGGGGTTGCGTGCGCCCGGGTTGTGTGGCGTTGGGGGGAAGTGGCAAGAGGTGGTGGGTGGTTAGGCGGCGAGGGTGGTGTCTTGTTGGGTGAGGACGTTGGTGGGGGGTGGGATGTGGCGGTGGAGGGTGCCGTCGGGTCGGGTGAGGTGGAGGCTGCGGTCGGTGTGCATCTCGAGTTGCCAGCCGTTGTCGTGGATGAGGTGGTGCCATCGCCGGGAGATGGGGATCAGGTTCTCGAGCACCGTCTGGCCGCCGTGTTCGCGAAACACGAGGTGGTGGATTTCGACTTGGGACCAGGGTGCGCCGGAGATGGCACACCCGGGGTAGAGGGCCCGCAACGCGGCCCGCTGAGCGGCGGTGGCGGTCCGGGATGATCGAGACACGTTGACGTTGCCGTCGGCGAGGGTGTCGACCCGGCGGATCACACAATCACAAGCCAAACGACCGATCGTGCCCGGAGTGACCGGTAGGCCGTCGGCCGTCTCAGTGATCGAATGCTCATGTCGCCCGGCGGTGAGGGTTTGGCCGTCGGTGAGCACGTTGAGGTGTATGACGGGTTGGGTGTTGTGGTGGGTGGGTTCGGTGTTGGCGCCCCGCACCACCAGATCGGCCAACGCTTGGGCGGCAACCTGGTCAGTGGAGAGCTCATGGTCGGAGCCGAGCTGTTCCGCCAGTACCCGTTTCTGGTGCGACCGGGCCTGGCGCACGGCGGCGCCCTGCAACACATCGAACACCGCCGACAGGCGATACGTCTGGTTGTCTCGACTGGGCCAGACACGAGCCATGGTCTCCTTCGCGGCCTGTTGGGCGGCGGTGTGGCCGTGGTCGGCGCGAATCCGGTCTCGGAGCCGATGGATCTTGCGGCGGAAACTGTCGGCCCCCAGCCGCTCCGCCGCAGCCGCGATCACGGAGTCCGAGCTGATCAGGACATCGACCTCCGCTGGGGTCATCCGGTCACACATCCGGGCCAACACATCAACATTGTCCGGCCGCGCCTCACCGGCGCGGATGGAGACGGCCAGCACCGGGAAACGACCGGCCACCCTGGCCCGAGCAACATCGGCCGCGGCCCGAGCCGGCGTCACGCTGTCTCGATCAGCCAAGACATCCTCCACCGGCGCCCCGCCACCATCGACGGCACGAGCCTCGGCGATCCGGGCCACCGCAACCAACAAACCGACACAATCACGTTCGACCTGGCGCACCAACCCAACCAGCGGTTCCAGACCATCCCCATCGAGCCCGGCGGCACCAAGCTCGAGCGCAGCCGCCAGCAACCGTTCGTGAGCCTCTTCGACCCTGCTGGTGACCGTCACTGCTGGCATGAACCCGACCGTATCGAACATACGTTCGATACACAAGAGAGAATCTCCCGCAGCGAAACGAAGCCAACGAACCGACAGAATCGCCTTGCGCATCACGAAAGATGAATGTGACCCAATGGCCCCGAGCCTGGTCCAAGCAGTCATGCGATCACCGGTAAGGTCGAGATTGTGAACGAGTTGGGATGGCTGATAGCGGCGGTGGTGTCGTATCTCATCGGCACCTTTCCGTCGGCGCAGCTGGTGGCCGGCCGGGCCGTCACCCGTCAGGGCAGCGGCAACCCCGGGGCGTCCAACACGATGCGGATCGCTGGCCGGCGCGCCGGCGCGGCGGTGCTGGCCCTCGATCTGGCCAAAGGAGCCGTCCCCACCCTCATTGCCCTGATGGTGTCGGGCCGCGGTCTGGCGGCGTTGTGCTGGGCGGCTGCGGTGGCCGGGCACGTGTTCCCGGTGACGCGGCGATTTCGGGGCGGGAAGGGTGTGGCCACCGGTGCCGGCGGCGCCATCGTGTTGTATCCGCTGATCGGCCTCGTGTTGGCGCCCTTGTTCGTGGTCGTCACCCGTCTCACGGGGAAGGCGTCGCTCGGCTCGTTGGCCATTGCCGTTGGCCTGGTGGCGGGGGTGGTGGTGACGGGTCGCCCCACATGGGAGGTAGTCGTCACCACCGCGATCGTGGTTCTGGTGGTGGCCCGCCATGCGGCCAACATCGCCCGCCTGGTTCGCCGGCGGGAACCGTCGCTGCGCTGACTCCGGGTACCGGCGCGGCCGAGGGCACAGGCCGAACGAGCCGCTCGCCCCGACGACACCGGGCCGGCGGTTCACCGCAGCTACGTTGGCGATCATGATCGCGCTCGAAGAAGCCCAGTCCTACGTGCTCTCCGGTTGCCGGGCGCTCGCTCCCACCCCGGTCACCTTGGCCGAGGCCGCCGGCCTGGTCCTGGCCGAACCGGTGGTGGCCGACCAGGCCATCCCGCCCTTCGCCAACACCGCCATGGACGGGTTCGCCCTGCGAGCCGACGATGTGGCCACGGCCGCGCCCGACAACCCGGTCACGCTGTCGGTGGTGGGTACGTTGGCGGCCGGCACCGCGCCCACCCGCACGGTGGGCGCCGGTGAGGCTGTGCGCATCATGACCGGTGCGCCGATGCCCGATGGAGCCGATGCGGTTGTCATGGTCGAGCTCACGGCGCTGGCCGATGACGAAACCACCGTGGCGGTCATGGCCGATGTGCCCGCAGGGAACCACATTCGCCATCCCGGCGAGGACGTCGAACCGGGGCAACAGGTGTTCGAGGCCGGCGAGTTCGTGTCGGCCGGCCACCTCGGCGTGATGGCCAGCCTTGGCATCGACCAGGTGAACGCGCACCCTCGTCCCCGGGTAGGGGTGATGTCGACGGGTGACGAGTTGGTCGATGGTCCCGCGCCGCTCGAGCCGGGTCAGATTCGCGACTCGAACAGGCGCACGCTGTTGGCCCTCGTCGACGACGCGGGGGCCATCGGTGTCGATCTGGGTCTGGTCCCCGACACACGTGATGACCTCACCCGAGCACTCACCGAAGGAACCCAGCAGTGTGATGCCGTGCTCACCAGCGGCGGAGTGAGCATGGGTGCGTTCGACTACGTGCGCGTTGTGCTCGACGAGCTGGGTGAGATGCGCTGGATGCAGGTCGCCATCAAGCCGGCGAAGCCGCTGGCGTTCGGCCGCATCGGCTCGACACCGGTGTTCGGGCTACCCGGCAATCCGGTGTCGTCGATGGTGTCGTTCGAGCTCTTCGCTCGGCCCGGACTGCGCAAGATGATGGGCCTGGACGACCTTCATCGCCCTCGTTTGTCGGCCGTGGCCGGCTCTGACCTACGCCGTCATGCCGACGGCAAGACCCACTTTGCCCGGGTGGTGGCCGAGGTCGGCGACGATGGCCGACTCCGGGTTCGTTCTGCAGGCGGTCAGGGGTCTCATCAACTGGCCGCCATGGCCCATGCCAACGCCTTGGCCGTGCTGCCCGACGGTGACGGGGTGACGGCCGGTGAACCGGTGGGTGTGATGCTGCTGAGGTGACCGATGGCCGCGCCGGTGCATTCTCGCATCGGCGTCCGGGCGGCGTACGCTCGGGGACGATGGCTGAGCAGCTGATCGACGGCTTCGGGCGGATTCATCGAGATCTCCGGATCTCGGTGACCGACCGCTGCAATTTTCGCTGTCAGTACTGCATGCCGGCCGAAGGTATGCAGTGGATGCCCCGCAGCGATCTTCTGCGATTCGAGGAGATCGAGCGGGTGGCCCGCATTCTCGTGGAGCGTTTCGGCATCGACGCCATCCGACTCACCGGCGGCGAGCCCACCATTCGCGCCCACCTGCCGGTGCTGATCGAGAAGCTCGCGGGTCTGGGCACCGACCTCTCGCTCACTACCAACGGCACCAATCTGAACCGCATCGCCGACGATCTGGTTGCGGCCGGCCTGAAACGCATCAACGTCTCCATGGACTCTCTGCGGGCTGACCGTTTCGAGGAGCTCACTCGGCGGGACGAGCTCGAACACGTGCTCGCGGGTATCGATGCCGCCATTGCGGCCGGATTGGACCCGGTGAAGATCAACGCGGTGATGATGCGCGGTATCAACGACGACGAGCTGCTCGACTTCGCCCGCTTCGGTCGCGACCGCGGCGTCACGGTTCGGTTCATCGAGTTCATGCCGCTCGACGCCACGGGCGACTGGTCCAACGACCAGGTGGTCACCCTCGACGAGATCGTGACCCGTATCGGCGAGGAGTTCCCCCTCGAACCGGTGGAGCGGAGCGCGGCCCCCGCCCGCGACTTCCGGTACCTCGACGGCAAGGGTCGCATCGGTGTGGTGGCCAGCGTGACCGAGGCGTTCTGCGGCACCTGTGACCGCATTCGTCTCACCGCCGACGGCCAGCTGCGCAACTGCTTGTTCGCGGTCGACGAGTTCGACGTTCGAAGCCTCTTGCGGGCGGGATCGTCCGATGATGCCATCGCGAAGTTGATGACCGAAGCCGTGGCCGCCAAGTGGGAGGGCCACCAGATCAATCAGGTGCAGTTCATCCGGCCCAAACGGTCGATGAGCCAGATCGGCGGTTGATCCCGCCGCTCAGAGCTTGTCGAGGCCCTTCACCGCGTGCTTCAGCGCCTTCTTGTATTCCTTGAACGCCTTGTCGGTCTTGCCCTTGGCCAGGTGCTTGTCACCTTTGGTGATGTGTTCTTCGGCGTGGTCGAGGTCCTTCTGCTTGGCTCCCGCTTCGTCCCAGAGCGCCACGGTGTAGGCCGCCAGCTCGCCGGCTGAGGCGGCCGTGGCGCCGGTGCAGTCGACCGGGGCGTCATCAGCGTCCTCGAGCACGTCGTGAGCATCCTCGAGCAGTTCCATCGCCTCCTTGTAGTCGCCGGCCGCCTCCGCGGCGGCCGCCTCGAAGGTGAGCATCAAGGCGTCGACCATGTCGGGATCGGAGTCGGGGCCGTTGGTGAGGCCGCCGAACAGACAGTCGAGGGCGTCGCCGTAGCTGGGCGGCGTGGCCGCCACTGCCGGACCGGCGGTGGTGGCAACGACGAGGGCGGCGGCGAAACAGGCGGCAGTAATCTTCTTCACGAGGGGTTCTCCGAGATGGGGTACCCACGATGTCGACGCGCGCCGTCGTTTTCTGCATAGTCCGATCGGCCCATCGGCTTTCCTGGTCGTGAGCGAGCGGCGGGCAGTGAGACTTCGTACCATCGGGGCATGTCCGACGCCGGTTTCACCCATCTCGATCCTTTGGGCCGCGCCCGAATGGTCGATGTCACACCCAAGGAGCCCACCCACCGCCGGGCGGTGGCCAAGGCCACGGTGACCATGGAGCCCGACACCGCTTCGGCCGTGGCCCGAGGGGCCATCACCAAGGGCGACGTGTTGGCCGTGGCCCGCGTGGCCGGCATCCAGGCCGCCAAACGAACACCCGATCTGATTCCGCTGTGCCACCCCTTGCTGGTGGGTTCGGTGTTCATCAACTTCGAGATCGGCGACTCCCAGATCGACGTCGAGGCCCACGTCGAGACCGTCGATCGCACCGGCGTCGAGATGGAAGCGCTCACTGCCTGTTCGGTGGCCGCACTCACGATCTACGACATGTGCAAGTCGATCGACAAGGGCATGGTCATCACCGACATGACCCTCTGGGAGAAACACGGCGGCCGGTCGGGTACCTACCGCCGGGCCGACATCGACGCCGCCCAATGACGTGCCGCGTTGGCGTCACGTTGCGAGACGACTAACGTTCGTCTCCGAATCGTAATATTCGTCTGCGTCTCGCGCAGAACGCGCGAAATCCGCTACTGGGAGTGTGGGACCGGGTAGCGTGCATGCACCGTCCGTGACCCCGGAGAACTTCGTGTACCTACTGCTCCTCGCTGTTGCCTGGGCCGTCGTGCTCGTACCCCCCCTGGTACAACGACTGATGGTGGCCCGACCGGCGAGCCAACGTCGGGATCCGCTGGCGGCGCTGGCCCGACGGCAACGAGCACCGGAATCCACCGTGGGTCGTTACACCCCTCATGTGGTGCCCGAACACACCCCGGAGCCGGCGCCCACACCGGAGCCGCTTCACCCCACCTCGGCCGTGGTGGCCCAGCAGCGGCGCCGACTGGTGGCGGCCGCCCTGGCGCTGCTGGCCCTGGTCACCCTGGTCTTGATCCCCACCCTGGGGCCCATCGGGGTGCTGGCCCACCTCGTCGCCGATGTGCTCCTGGTCGGATTCGGCTACCTCTGGTGGCGTCGGAACCAGACCCTCGACGCCCAGACGGCGTCGGTGGTGGC
>JBPCTQ010000062.1:0-31204 GCA_051011595.1 Acidimicrobiales bacterium | reverse complement strand
GTGGTCCGTATCACCACGTCGGCTCCCCTCGATCCCCACGCCGACCGGCAGGATCTCCTGGAAGAGCTGTTGGCCACCGTCCCCGACGCTCCACCGGAGCTGTGGGCTCGCGCCTGTTATACCGCCGTCGGCTCGGCCTTCGAAGAGGGTTCCTGGGAGAAGACTCTGCCCTACGGCGAAGAAGCAATTCGCCGGTTCGACGAGCTCGGCGACGACAGCCAGCGGGCCTACAGCCAGATGATGTTGGCCTATTGCCTCTGGGGAGCGGGCCGAGACGGCGTCGAACCATTGCTGCGGGCTGCGCTGGTCAGCTTCGAGGCATTGGACGACACCATGGGTGAGGCCTACATCTGCTGGGTGTTGTCGCAGTGGCGCCTACACATCGATCCCGACGACGACGAGGCCGAACCCCTGTCGAGGCGGTCGGTGGAGTTGTTCACCCAGGTGGCGTCCCCCTTCGGCCTGGCCCACGCCCGCGAAGGTCGCGGCTACGTGCTGGCCCAACAGGGACACCTGGCCGAGGCCATGGGTCAGATGCGTCAAGCCGCCGACGGGTTACGGGCCGTGGGACACATGGGGTGTGTGGCCCACGCCCTCGACGGGGCCGCGCTGGTGTTGGTGCTCGATGACCGCCACGACGAAGGGGCCCAGCTGGTGGGGGCGGCCGAACGGCTCCGAGAGGAGACCGGGGCCGGCGAACGACCATGGGAGATCGCCGCCCGAGAGCTGTGCGGTCGCGCGCTCGAGCAGGAGCTCAGCCGGTCACAGCTCGAGTCGGCCAAGGCCCGGGGTCGGGCCCGGCGGCCCGAGACCTTGTTCGACGACGTTGGGCTGCTACTCGCCGACGATCGATTCCACGAACCGGCTGATGATGGGTAGCGCCAGGTCGGGCTGGTCGCGGTAGGCGCCGTGCCCGCAGTCGGCGAATCGATGGAACTCGACCAGATCCGGGTCGATGGCGGCGGCGATGTCGACCTGATCTTCGATCGGCGTGGTGGGGTCGTCCTCGCCGCCGAGCACCAGGGTCGGACACTGCACCGACGCCAGACCGGGAAGCAGGTTGCAGGTGCGGTACTCGTTGGCGAAGAAGTGCAACAACACGTCGACGTTCATGATCGATCGTTCCAGCGAGCCGGGGTCGTCGAAGTGGGTGTTTTAGAGCGGCATGCAGTCGGCGAAGAAGGGCATGGCCGTGTCGAGGGTGGGGTCGAGGTAGAAGGCCTCGGCGCTGGCCCGGGCCTGGGCTCCGCCCAGTCGTTCGAACACGGCCAGGTTGCGTTCCATACGGAATCGACCGGCTGTACTGGAGAGAATCAGACCCGCCGGATGGTCGGGGTGGCGGGCGGCGTAGGCCTGGGCCACGAACCCGCCGAAGGACTGGCCCATCACGATGGGGGAGTCGAGTCCGAGGTGATCACACACCGCTCGCACGTCGTCGGCCCACTGATCGAGCGTCCATGTGTCGGCATCGGCGCGGTCACTGCGGCCGTTGCCCCGGTGGTCGATGTACACCACCTGGGCCAGGTCGGGAAGGGTGGGCAGATCGTGTTTGAACCCGGCGTGGTCGAGCCCGGGGCCACCGTGGAGCATCACCAGCACCGGGCGACGCCGCATCCGGTCGCCGTCGACCACCCACTCGGGGCCATCGACATCGACGAACAATCGGACGCCGTTCACCTCGATGCGCATGGTGAACGCTACCGCGGTCGGCTGCGGTGGGCCGGGCCGGCAGCGGACGCGGTGCCAACCAAGGGGATGCCCCGCGGGCGCCCTTGAACCAACACCGCGCCCTTCAACAAGCACTGCGCCCTTCAATGAGCACTGCGCGCCCTTGACAGGATTCGAACCTGCGACCGGCGGGATAGAAGCCCGCTGCTCTATCCGGACTGAGCTACAAGGGCGCGTTCACGGTAGCGGAGCGCCGGGCCTGGTCGGTGCCGCTCTCGGTGACATCGATGGTGATGCCCACCACACCGTGGGTGAGGAGGTGGGCGGTGGCCTCGGCCGACCGGGGGTTGCCGAAGTAGAATCCCTGGCCGAACCGACAACCGAGCTCCCGCAGGATGTTGGCCTGGCCCTCTCGTTCGATGCCTTCGGCCACCAGGTGCATCTCCAGGGCCTCGGCCATCTTCACGATGGCGCCCACGATGGCCCGATCGTCGGGGCTGTCGTGGAGGTTGGCGACGAAACTCTGGTCGATCTTCAGCACGTCAGCGGGCAGGTCCCGAATGCGGTCGAGGTTGGCGTACAGGGTGCCGAAGTCGTCGATGGCCAGGCGGACGCCCAGTTCCTTGAGGTCGGTGAGGGCGTTGGTCACCCGCACGTCGTCGGTGACCAGGCTGTGTTCGGTGATCTCGATCTGGAGCAGGTCGGACGACACATCGTGACGCTGGAGACAACCGTCGATGTGATGCCACAGGTCGGGATTGGAGAGCTGGGCCGGCGACAGGTTGACCGACATCACGAAGTCCTCGGGAAGGCGACCGGCGTTGTCCCAGGCGGCCACCTGCGCACACGATCGCTCCAGCACCCAGAAGTCGAGTTGGCCGAGCAGGCCGCTGGCGTCGGCGCGGGGCAGGAACCCCTTGGGGTTGAGCAGCCCGTGACCGGGATGGTGCCAGCGCACCAAGGCCTCGACGCCGGTGATCTGGCCGGTGAGGAGGTCGACGATCGGTTGGTAGAGCAAACGAAGCTGGTTGCCGCCTTCGATGGCCCGCCGCAATTCGTCGTCCTGGCCGAACGTGCCGTATTGCTGGTCGCCCGCAGCCGCGGTCGTGCTCAGGCCGGCGGCCTTTCGCTGTTCCTTCACCCGGTACATGGCCATGTCGGCGTTGCGGACCAGCAGGTCGGCGGTGTCGTGCTGCTCGTGGACGGCGATGCCCACGCTGGCGTTGAGCTCGACCAGGCTGGTTCCCATGTCGAACGGTTCGTTGAGGGCCGCTTCCAGGTCGCGGGCCAACTGGCGTGGGCGCGATCCATCGCCGACCGGGCACAGCAACATGAACTCGTCTCCGCCGAAGCGGGCCAGGATGACATCGTCTTCGAGCACGTCACGAAAGCGCGTGGCCGCTCGCTCCAGCAAGACGTCGCCGGCGTTGTGGCCCATACCGTCGTTGACGGCCTTGAACCCGTCGAGGTCACAGAACAGCACCGACCAGTCGCCGGGAGGATCCTCGTTGATCACCCGTTCGAGCTCGGCCATGAACGACATCCGGTTGGGGAGACCGGTGAGGGGGTCGTGTCGGGCCTGGTGGGCCAGCGCGGCCTCGGCCAGTTCGCGTCGGGCCCGATCGTTGCGCAGGTCGGTGCTCAGCTGATCGATGGTGTCGGCCAGCCCGGAGAGCTCGTCGTTGCCCGGGTCGTCGATGGTGGCCCCCAGCTCGCCGGCTCCGAGCGACTGGGTGACGCGGGTGATGCGGTCGAGGCGTTTGGCGATGGAGCGGATGAACAGCCCGCCGGCGATGACCACGATGGTGGTGATGGCCAGCACGAGGAAGCTGACCCAGCGAATCAGTTCGCCTGGGGCGTTGCTGATGTCGCCCTCGTCGATCTTCACCACGATGCCCCAGCCGACCCGCTCGACCGGGGCGATGGCAGCCAGCGTGTCGACCCCGCGGTAGTCGTCGGTCTCGACGATGATGAGCTCGCGGGTCAACGTGGCCTGCACCGACGGCCGATCGGTGGCGCTGTCGGGTAGGGCGACCTGGTCGCCCACCTTGGGCGTGCGGTCGATGACGTGCAGCGTGCCGGTCTCGTCGATGTCGACCAGCAGCACCTCCTCGGAGGGGGCGAGCGGTGTGCGTTCTCCTGCGTCGACCAGGTCGACCGCGAACTCGACGACGAGGGTGCCGTGCTGCGATGGGCCGGCCGCGATGACGCGGGGGTCGGAGTTGTCGGTGGCGATGGCCGCGATCGTCACCGCATCGAAGGTTTGGCGGAGGAACACGGCGGGGATCTGTTGGCTGTCGCCGGAGGCGACTTCGAGGTCGCGTCCGATCACCACGGCGCTCTCGACGTCGCCGACCGAGGTGCGCAGCTCGTCGAGGAGTGCGGCGTCGAGGTCTTCCTCGTCGGCGATGCGGGCCGAGAAGTCGGTCCAGCGATCTTCGAGCAGGGTGAGGCGTTCCTCGACCAGGGCGATCTGGAAGCGAGCGGCCCGCCGGAGGTCTTCATGGGTGGCATCACGAGCATCGGCCGATAGGGCGCGGGCCACCAGCAACCAGCCCGCGCCGAGCACCGCCACGGCGATCAACACCAGAAGCAGGAGCTTGCGATTGAGTGTCACGGGCCCGCCGGCCCCACGTGGGTCACGACCCGCGAGGGTACCGGTGCCGGCGTCGCGGAGACAGGCGGCCGGCCTGGAATCACCTGGTCAGAACTGCTCTTCCTCGGTCGACCCCTTCAAGGCCAACGTGGAGGCTTGCCCGCCCGACACCACCGAGGCCACGTCATCGAAGTAGCCGGCACCGACCTCTCGCTGGTGGCGCGTGGCGGTGTACCCGTCACCCTCCATGGCGAACTCACGTTGCTGGAGGGCGACGTAGGCGGTCATGTCGTCGGCCTGGTAGGCCCGGGCCAGGTCGAAGGCCGAGGCGTTCAGCGCATGCCAGCCGGCCAGGGTGATGAACTGGAACGCGTAACCCATGGCGCCCAGTTCCTTCTGGAAGGTGGCGATGGTGGCGTCGTCGAGGGTCGCCTTCCAGTTGAACGAGGGCGAGCAGTTGTAGGCCAGCAGCTTGCCGGGGTATTCGGCGTGGATGGCCTCGGCGAAACGACGAGCCTCGTCGAGGTCGGGTGTGCTGGTCTCGCACCAGATCAAGTCGCAGTAGGGCGCATAGGCCAGGCCGCGTTTGATGGGCGTCGCCAGCCCGGGCTCGGTGTAGTAGAAGCCCTCCGGCGACCGTTCACCGGTGAGGAACTCACGATCCCGCTCGTCGACGTCGCTGGTCAACAGGTTGGCGCCCAGCGCATCGGTGCGCGCCACCACGATGGTGTCGACCCCCGAGACGTCGGCGGCCAGGCGGGCCGCGTTGAGCGTGACCACGTGTTGTTGGGTGGGAATGAGCACCTTGCCGCCCATGTGCCCGCACTTCTTGGCCGACGAGAGTTGGTCCTCCCAGTGCACCCCGGCGGCACCGGCCTCGATCATCGACTTCATCAGCTCGAAGGCGTTGAGCGGGCCGCCGAATCCGGCTTCAGCGTCGGCCACGATGGGTAGCAGGTAGTCGCGCGACGGGTTGCCGTTGGTCTCGGACCACTCGATCTGGTCGGCTCGGCGCAGCGCGTTGTTGATGCGTTCGACCACCGCGGGAACCGAGTTGGCCGGATACAGCGACTGATCGGGGTACACCTGGCCGGCCAGGTTGGCGTCTCCGGCCACCTGCCAGCCGGACAGGTAGATGGCCGGCAGGCCGGCTTTGGCGTATTGCACGGCCTGGCCGCCGGTCATGGCGCCCAGGGCATGGACATAGTCCATGGAGTGCAGGCGATCCCACAGCTTGTTTGCTCCCTGGCGAGCCAGCGTGTTCTCGGGCATCACCGAACCGCGGAGGCGGATGACATCTTCCGCGGTGTGGGTGCGTTCCACACCGGTCCAGCGCGGGTTGGAGGCCCACTCCGCGTCGAGTGCGTCGACCTGGTCCTGGAAGTTCTCTGCCATGGTGCTTCTACTCTCTTTCTGGTGCCTGCCGAGATGGTCAGGCCGGGTTGGAAATGAGATGGGGGTAGGCCACCGACGTCAACAATTCGTCGATGTCGGGGCCGAGGGTGAGCTGGTCGAACACCCGCCGGGCCGCAGTGACCGTGTCGGCCGGGTACTCGCCCCGCAGGGCAGTCGCCTCCTCGTCGGCCAGGCGAGCCACGCGGCTCTGGTCGATGACCGCGCCGTCGGTCGTGGTGCACTGGTGGCTGATCCATTGCCAGATCTGGGCTCGACTGATCTCGGCCGTGGCCGCGCCTTCGCACAGGCCGGCGCCCACGGTCGTACCGTTTCCCTCGAGCCACGACGCCAGATAGCGCAACGTGAAGGCGATGTTGCGGCGAAGGCCGGCCTCGGTGATGGCGGGAGGCCGTGACCCGACGGCGAGGAGGTCGCTGGCCTGGATCTGCACGTCCTGTCGTTGCCGTTCGAGCTGGTTGGCCCGGTTGCCGAGAACGTCGTCGAAGGCGGCGTGGGTGACCGCGACCATGGCGGGGTGGGCGATCCGTGAGCCGTCGAATCCGTCCTGGGCTTCTTGGCCCTTGGCTGTTGCCGTGGCCTCCTGGCGCGATTCAGTGACCGCACGATCGGCGGCATCGGGAACGAACGCAGAGATGGGGCCGATGGCGTGGGCACCGCGCCGGTGTGCCGTTGCGAGCAACAGGTCGGCGGCGGCCTGCAGGAACGGTGTCGTCCGGCCGAGATCGAAGCGCTCGGGAAGGATGTAGTCCGGGTCGTGACCGAGGCAGCGGATGACACTGGCCAGGTAGTCCCATCGGCCGGTGGCCAGGCCGGCGCCGTGTTCGCGCAACTCATACAGGATTTCGTCCATCTCGAACACCGCCGTGATGGTCTCGATCATCACCACTGCTTTGACCGAGCCGCGGTCGATGCCCAGCTGGTCCTGGGCATGACAGAACACGTCGTTCCACAACCGGGCTTCCAGGTGGGTCTCGAGCTTCGGAAGCGAGAAGTACGGTCCTGAGCCGTGTTCGAGCGCCGATCGGGCACCGTGGAACATGGCCACCCCCACGTCGAAGAGGCCGGCCGACATCGGGGTGCCGTCGACCAGCACGTGGCGCTCGTCGAGGTGCCAGCCCCGCGGCCGCACCACGACGGCCGGCGTTCCGGTCGGATCCGAACCATCGAGTCCGAGGCGGTGCCCCAGCACATCGCGCACGTTCTGATGACCCTGGACGATGTTGGCCCAGGTCGGCGAGGTGGCGTCTTCGAAGTCGGCCATGACCACGTTGGCCCCCGACGACAGGCCAGCGGTGAGGGTGGCTCGGTCGACCGGTCCCACCACCTCGACGCGACGGTCGAGCAGGTCCTTCGGCGGGGGAGCGACCTGCCAGGCACCGTTGCGGACAGCGGTCGTGTGATCGAGGAAGTCGGGGCGCTGCCCGGCCCGGAAGCTGGTGTGGCGTTCGGCTCGATCCTCGAGCAGGTCGGCCCGTCGGCTCCGGAAACGTCGTTCGAGCCCGCCGAGGAACTCCGCGGCCCCGCTCGCCAGCAGGGTGTCGGCCAGCAGGGTGTCGGCCAGGGGAGAGGCGGTGAAAGTGACGGTCCCGGCCATATCCGATCCAATCCGTGTTCGGCCCAATGACGAGGAAGAGTCACATTGTGAGAAACCCTTGGACAAATTTCCATCTTCTGCTCGTAAAAGATCGAACAGTGTTGCTGAAAGCCGAAAATACGTGCGATATTGCAGACCATGACGCACGCCACCATGGACCCACTGGTGTTGGGTCATCGCATTCGTCTGGCCCGCCGGGAGGCCTCGCTCACCCTGGCCGAGCTGGGGGACCGTGTCGGGCGCGCCGCTCCATATCTGTCGCATCTCGAGAACGGGAAGGTCGAACCCAAGTTGGGGCTCCTCGACGAGATCGCCCGTGCCCTCGACGTGGCTGTCACCGATCTGCTCGACACCTCGCCGCCACCCGACCGTCGCGCCGAACTCGAGATCGGTCTGGCCCGCGCCCAGCAGGACCCCAGGTACCGGGCGCTGGGTCTCGACGAGCTGCGGCTGTCGGCCAAGGTCTCCGACGAGGTGCTCGAGCACCTGCTGGCCCTCTACAACGCACTTCCGTCCGATGGTGTCGTCGTCGACGAGGGGCTTCGCCGCCAGCGCGCCGGCGACCGGGCTCGTCTGGCCAACATCGATCTGCGCCGCGAGATGACGGCGTGTGACAACTACTTCCCCGAGATCGAGGCCGAAGCAACCCAGGCCCTCACCGCGGTGGGCTACAGCGGTCGGGGGCCGGTCTCGGAGCGATTGCTCACCGACCTGGCCGCGTACTACGGGTTCTCGGTCGAACGGGTCAAAGGAATGCCCCGCACCGCTCGATCGGTCACCGACACCGGTCGTCGGATCATCTACATCCCCCAACGAGAAGACCTCAAGGTGCGGGCCGCCCGATCGGTGGTCCTCCAGACCCTGGGCCACTTCGCGCTCGACCACACCGAAACCGCCGACTTCGGCGAGTATCTCCGCCAGCGCATCCAGTCCAACTACTTCGCGGCGGCGATCTTGGCGCCCGAAGAGCCCGCGCTCGAGTTGTTGGCCGCCGAGAAGGCCGAGGGCGATCTGTCCATCGAGGACCTCAAGGAGCGTTTCTACATCTCCTACGAGATGGCGGCCCACCGGTTCACCAACCTGGCCACGGCCAAGCTGGACATCCCCGTGCACTTCCTGCGTACCGACCCCGACGGGGTCATCACCAAGGGCTACGAGAACGACGGCATCCCGTTCCCGAGCGACGCCGAGGGCGCCCTCGAGGGCGAGCGGGTGTCACGGCAGTGGGGTGCTCGCCAGGCCTGGAGCAGCAGCGACAACTTCTTGTTGCACTACCAGTACACCGACACCGACAGCGGACCGTTCTGGTGTGTCACCTACATCGAGAACCAGGGCGACAGAACGCCCTATGCGGTCACGCTGGGCACGACCGAGCGGTACGCCCGGTACTTCCGGGGGAGCGAGACGATCCGTCGCCTGGTCGCCGCGCCGCACGATGCGCCGCCCGATCCTGCCCTGGTGGCCCGGTGGGAAGACGTGGCCTGGCCCTCGGCCGCCGAACGCAGCCATGTGCTCACCGCCCTGCCACCGGCCGGGCGTCCGTTCAGTCCCTTTCCGGGGGTCGACGTGGTCGAGGTCTACCGCTTTCTCGATCGGCAACGGCCGGGTCTGGGCTGATGGTCGATCGCGACGAGCTCCGCGATGCGGCCATCGAGGCGGAGCTGCACACTGGACGGGTCGAGACCACACGGGCCGAGGCGCTGCGCCACGTATTGGTGCGGACGGCACGGGTAGCGGCCGGATCCACGTTGTGTCTGCTCGGCCTGGCGATGTTGGTGCTGCCCGGCCCCGGGGTCGTGGTGCTGGCCGCCGGTCTGGTGACGCTGTCCGTCGATGTGCCGTGGGCCGCTCGTTTGTTGCGATGGTTGCGACGCAAGGCGCCGGGTATCGAAGAGGACGGCCCGCTGCCGATGGGCGCGGTGATCGCCAGTGGTGCCTTGTTGGTGGTGGGTCTCGGCCTCTGGGTGGTCTGGTTGGTGGCGTTGCGCTGACGACACCGGGCAGCACCGCCGCTTGGCGTTCTACGCTGCCCCTGATGGTGACGCTGCGAACCTTCTGCCGGGTCTGTGAACCGTCGTGTGGTCTCACGGCCGACGTCGAAGACGGCGTCCTGGTTCGTGTGCAACCCGACCGCGATCATCCGGTCACCAAGGGATTCGCCTGTGCCAAGGGCATCGCCACCTTCGACATCCACCACGACCCCGACCGGGTCGACCAGCCGCTGCGTCGACACGACGACGGTCTCGTGCCCGAGAGCTGGGACCGGGCCGTCGCCGACATCGCCCGTCGCCTGCAACGGGTCCTCGACCAACACGGACCATCGGCCGTGGGGCTCTACGGCGGGAACCCGCTGGGGTTCAACGCGCTGGGATACCTGAGTCTGGGCGCGTGGATCTCCCAGCTGGGAGCCATTCGCGCCTTCTCGGCCGGTACCCAGGACTGCGCCAACAAGTTCGCCGGGAGCCAGGCGGTCTACGGCTCGCGAACCGTGCATCCGCTGCCCGACATCGAGCGGGCCGACGTGATCCTGGTGATCGGGGCCAACCCCCGGGCGTCCAAGGGCAGCTTCATCTCCGTTCCCAACATGATCCAGCGGCTACGAGAGGCCGCCGGCCGAGGGGCGACGGTGCACTTCGTCAACCCCCGCCGGATCGAGTCGCCCGAAGGTGGTGTGGGCGACACCATCCTGATCCGGCCCGATACCGACGTGTATTTCCTGGCTGGTTTGCTGCACGAGCTTCGTCGACGGGGATCCTGGCGCGACGACCTGCTCGACGCCCACGGCGACAACGTCGACGGCCTGCGGCGGTTCGTCGACGACTACCCACTCGAACGAGTGGCGGCGGTCACCGGCATCGGGGTCGAGGCCTACGGCCAGCTCGTCGATCAGATCGAGGCCGCCGGCGGGACGGCCGTCTACATGTCGACTGGAGCCAACATGGGCCGCCAGGGAACCCTGGCGTACTGGCTGGTGCAGATGCTCAGCCTGGTGACGGGCAACCTCGATCGGGTGGGCGGGAACCTGCCGTCGGTCGGGTTCTATCCCAACGCTCGATCGGGACGGGGGGACTTCGCCGGCGGGTTCATCGAGACCGAGTTCGGTCGCATCCGACGAGGGAACCTGCCGGGCAACCTGTTGTCGCACTACATCCTCGACGTCGACGAGCCCATTCGGGCCCTGGTGGTGGTGGCCGGTAATCCCTTGCTGTCGATCGGCGGTGAGGAGCGACTACGCAAGGCCTTCTCCCAGCTCGAGCTGGTGGTGTTGGTCGACCTGTACGCCAACGCCACGGCCGAGCTCGCCGACTGGGTGCTGCCGGCGGCCGACCAGTTCGAACGCCCCGACCTCACCGTCATCGGTCTCGGGCTGCAGTCGGAACCCTTCGTGCAGTTCACCGAGGCGATGGTGCCGCCTCGCCATGAACGCCGCGAGGAGTGGTGGATCTTCGCCCGGTTGGCCCAGGAGATGGGATTGGACTCACCCCTCGATCGGTCGGGAGCCGACGAACACTGGAGCAAATATGAACACATGCTGGCCGCGTCGGGCCTGAGCCTCGACGCGTTGCGGGCCGCACCCGGAGGAGTGGTCGAGCTTCCGGGACTGCACGCCGGGCGTTTGTTCGACGACGTCATCCAGCACTCCACCGGTCGGATCGATTGCTGCCCGCCTTCGTTCGGTGATGCGCTGGAGCGCTGCTACCAGCTGGGCGACGAGCTGGCCGACCAACCCGAGGACGCGATGGTGCTCATCACCCGCCGGGACTCGTTCATGCACAACAGTTGGATGCACAACGTTCCCGGTCTGAAGAAGGCCGGCCACGACCACAACCCGCTGTGGATGCACCCCGTAGATGCCCGCGCCCTCGCCCTCGACGAGGGTGAACCGGTGCGGGTGTGGAACGAGTTCGGTGAGGTGCAGCTCGACCTGGCTTTCGATGACGGTTTACGTCCCGGAGTGGTTGCCGCAGCCCACGGTTGGGGCAACGGTGGCGCGCCGGGGATGTCGGTGGCTCGGTCCCATCCGGGTGTGAACATCAACAAGCTGTTGCCCATCGGGCCGGGGAGCTTCGAGGAGCTGAGCAGTCAGGCCCACATGACGGGCATCCCGGTGCGCGTCGCGGCCATCTGACTCAGCTGCCGTGTGACTCAGCTGGTGGCGCGATTGGCCGGACGGCTTCGGCTCAGGTGGGCGCCGGCGTCCGCCAGGAAGAACTGGCCGGTGATGCAGCGGGCCAGATCGGAACACAAGAACACGGCGAGGCGTCCCAGCTCGTCGGGTTCGGTCTCGCGCCGCAGTGGGGTCGCTTCGACCAACGCTTGGTAGTGCTCAGCGGGAAAGGCCGCTCGAACGGTGTCGGTCATGGTGGTGCCGGGAGCCATGGCGTTGACCCGGACACCCACCGGCCCCAGCTCCACGGCCATGGTCTGGGTGAGATGGTTGATGGCGGCCTTGGCCGCGCCGTAGCCGGCCATGTTGGGAGCCGGTCGTGTGGTCTCGCCCGAGGTGACGTTGAGGATCACGCCACCGTCTTCGGCCGCCATCAGCTGGGCCTCGGTCATGGCGGCCACCGCGGTGATGAGCAGGTTCTGGTCGACCACGTCGCGGAACTGGTCGGGTCGCATGTGCAGCCACGGGGCAGAACCGGCGGGCCCGATCATTCCGATGTTGTTCACCGCAATGTCGAGACCGCCCAAAGCGGCCGCTGCGTCGGTCACCATCGACTGGAGCACCTCGTCGTCGCGGGCATCGCCCACCAGCGCGGTGGCCGCGCCACCGTCGGCCTCGATGAGCGCCACGGTCTCCGCTGCAGCCGTCTCGCGGGCGTCGATCACGGCGAGGTTGGCGCCGGCCTGGGCCAGCCAGCGAGCGATCTCGCGGCCGATGCCCGCTCCCGCACCGGTGACCAGCGCCCGCTTGCCGATCAGATCGATGCTCACACTCATGGGGTGAGCAGGGTCCGCACCGCGGCCGCCGCGTCCCGTCCCCACTGAGCCACCACCGAGGGGTCGGTGCCGCCCAGCGGGTGCGGCACCTCCACCACCCGGGCGGCTGAGAACTCGAGCTCATCGGCCGTCATCGAGGCCAGCTCGGCGAAACGTTCGGTGGTGAACAACACGGTGGGGATACCGGCCCGTTCGAGGTGGACGAGGTCGTGGACACTCCACGACGTGCAGCTGCCTCAATCAGCCGATCCGGTCAGCACGACCTGGACTTCTCGGCGCAGACCCTCCAACACCGGATCGGTGGCCGGAAGGGCCGCGTTCTTGGTGTCGACTCGAACGACCACCGCGCCGTGGTCTTCCACCAGCACCGCGGCGGCGCCGGCGAGCAGGACGTCGGCGTTGGGTTTGGTGTTGTCGAGGATGCCGATCCGGACCCCTTCGAGCGTGGCCGGCGCCGGAGCCCGTTCGGTGGCGGGGCGATCGATGGTGCCCTCGGGGGAGTGGATGGTGATGGTCATGTCGAGTCCGTTCCTGTCAGCTGTCGACCGGCACGGTGACACTGCTGGTCATACCCCAACTGGGTATCACGCACGAGTGCTTGCCCGCGCCACCGACCACGAACACCTTGATGTTGTCGGGGTGTCCGGTGGGCGCCAGCAGTTCGTCGTCGGCCGTCGCTTCCATTTCTTCGGTCCACGCCCGCAGGTCGAAATGGGCCCGGTACTCACCGGCCGGTCGGCGGGCGTGGTCGAACAACCACTGGCTCACGTCGCCGCGGTCCATGCCTGCGCCGGCGATGGTGCTGGCGTGTTCGGGACAGAGGCCGACGAAGAACTCGCCTTGTGCGATGCAGGCGTTGTTGGCTCCGAAGGTGGTCATCAACGATGCCGCCTTGCCCAGTATTCGTTCGGGGTGGTCGCTCTCCATGTCGTGGAAGTTGTGGGGATTCTCCCCGCAGTGCACGGTTACCGCACTGGGAGCGTCGACGCCCACCGTTGCCGGATAAGGGCCCCACGGGCCGGCGGCGTCGTGCTCGGCCACGCAGTAGGTGTACTTGGCCGGTTGGCCCTGCGTACTGGCATCGCCGGGCCCCGGGTAGGCGCCGGCCACGTGCAACAGCACCAGGCGTACGGCTCGCCCCACGGTGGCGTTGGCCCGGTTGCCGGGCCCGAAGGCGCCCAGCCCGGCGTTGAAGCCGGCGTCGGCTGCGATGGCGCCATGCACGATCAGCAGCGGTGCGACCGGGTGGGTGGTGGCATTGACACCCCGGAGGTTGAGCTCGGGCGCGCCGAGTGCTCGGACCGCCGCGACCACAACGGGGAACACGGCCGGCGGACATCCGGCCAACACCGCATTGACGGCGATGGCCCGGCGGTCGGCCCGCCCGTCGCGGGGAGCGAGGACGGCAATCACCTCGTCGGCGTCGGAACCGCCCAGCATGGCGTCGAGCCGTTCGTCGGTGGGGGCGACGAGGGGCAAACCATCCCCCCAGCCCCGTGCCTCGAACTCGGCCAGGATGGTCTCGGGACGCTCGTCGGTTAGCTCGATCATCTCGCCCAGTCTCCGTCGCCGGCGATGGGGTGCGTCAAGCCGGCCGCGGCCCCGGGCGGGCCCACTAGAGTTCCGCCCGACCGGGCAGGGGGGACCATGCAGGACGTGACACTCGGTGAGGGTGCGGCCGAAGTGGTCGGCGCCGCCTACCTGGCCGGTGGGGTGGCGCCCCGTCGCCTGCCCCGTGAAAGCGAGCCGTTGCTCGACATGATGACCATGATGGCGTCGCAGTCGCCGTCGGGGGTGCGAGTGGTGCTGCAGACCGACTCGCCGGTCGTCGAGCTCGACATGACGCCCACCGTTCTGGTGATGGCAGCGATCGGTCGCACCGACACGAGCGCGCCGGTCGATCTGGTGCTCGACGGTCGACTGGTGAGTACGCAACGCCAGGAAGGCGGTCACCGGATCGTGATCGGGCCGGGAGGCCCCCCCGACGTGGAGTTCCACGAGGGCGGCCCGGTGTGTTTCCGTTTCGACGACCTCGGATCCCACAACAAGACCGTCGAGCTGTGGTTGCCCACAGCCGGTTCGGTCACCATCGGATCGTTGCGGGTGGCCGACGGCGCCACCGTCGCAACCGCGGCCGACCGCCGTCCCCGCTGGGTCCACTACGGCAGCTCGATCTCGCAGTGTGGTGAAGCGCACAGCCCCGGTCGGGCGTGGCCGGCCCTCGTGGCCCACCAGTCCGATCTCCACCTCCATTCGCTGGGCCTCGGCGGTTCGTGCCACCTCGACCAATACGTCGCCCGCCACATCCGCGATCTGCCGGCCGACGTCATCACCATGAAGGTCGGGATCAACATCATGAACCGGGCCAGCCTCAACCGCCGCACGTTCGTCCCCAACATGTACGGATTCCTCGACACGGTTCGCGATGGCCACCCCGAGGTGCCCATCGTGTTGGCGTCGCCGATTTTCAGCCCATCGGCTGAGGAACGTCCGGGCCCAACGGTGGTGGCTGCCAACGGCCGCTTCGAGGCCACCGGCAACCCCGAGGACGAGAGTGCTCTCACCCTGACCGACATGCGCACCCTGTTGGCCGAGGTGGTCGAACTTCGACATCAGCAGGGTGATCGGCACCTCCACTATCTCGATGGCCTCGAGCTGTTCGGTCCCGAGGACCAACACCTGCTGCCCGATGGCCTGCATCCCGACGGCGACGGCTACGAGCTGATCGGCGAACGGTTCGCAGCCCTGGTCTTCGGTTCGGCCGGCCTGGTCGGTCCCGCCCTTCAGGGGTCGGGTCTGTGACCACGACCTTCGACTTCGGTGGACGGCATGTGCTCATCACCGGGGGCACCAGCGGCATCGGACACGGCGTGGCCAATGCGTTCGCCGACGCCGGGGCCACGGTCACCCTCACCGGCACCCGGGCAACAGCCGGTGCGTACGACGTCGATCTTGCTCGCTTCGAGTACCGCCAGCTCGACATCCGTGACGGCCACGCGGTCGACCAGCTGGCCCGGTCGATCGAACACCTCGATGTGCTCGTCAACAACGCAGGTGCCAACTTTCCCGACGGGCTCGACGAGTCGACCCCCGATGGGTTCGAGGCCTCGGCCGCGCTCAACCTGTTCGGCGCCTATCGGCTCTCGGTCGGCTGCCAGCCGGCGCTGTCGGCGAGCGACCACGAGGGCGGAGCCAGCGTGGTCAACCTGGCCAGCATGAGCTCGTTCCGTCCGGTGCCGATGGTGCCGGGGTACGGAGCGGCCAAGGCCGGGATCGTGGCGATGACCAAACACCTGGGCCTGGTGTGGGCGACGCAGGGCGTGCGGGTCAATGCCGTTGCGCCGGGGTTGATCGAGACGGGGATGACCTCGGTGATGAAGGGGGTCCCCGAGTTGGAGGGTCCCGAGCTGGCCAAGGTGCCGATGCAGCGATGGGGCGAGGTGGCCGACGTGGTGCCGGCGTTCTTGTTCCTCTCCAGCCCCGAGGCCCGTTTCATCACCGGGCAGACGCTCTGCGTCGACGGCGGGTACTCGTTGAGCTGAACGCGATGTCAGCCGGCGGAGGCCGGCTGGGGAGTGGATATGAGCCCGGGCGCCACCAGTCGTTCGATCAGCGCCCGTTCCTCGGCGGCGTCGGCGGCGGGCAGCGTGAGCAGCGACATGATGGCTCGTACGATCCAGCGGGCCAGCAGTCGGTCGCTCACCAGCGAGGGATCGATGCCGCCCACGAATCCCACACTGATCTCGTCGAGCAACTCGGCACTGTTGGCCACGGTGGCGGTGGCGGCCAGTTGGCCCTGACCGAACCGGGCGAAGAGGATCGGCGTGGCCCGCACCCGGTCGACGGTGAACAGGATGGCCTCGACGATCCGTCGGGCCGGATCGTCGATGTCGGCCACGTGGTGCTGGGCCTCCTGGGCGAGACCGATGGCGGCTTGGCCGAAGAACGCCGCCCGCAGCGAATCGCGGTTGGCGAAGTAGGAGTAGAGCGTGGCTCTCGAGCAGCCCGCTCGTCGGGCGATGTCGGCCATGGTGGTGCCCTCGACGCCGTCGTCGGCGAACGCCTCTCCGGCCGCGGAGAGGATACGACCGACGGCGAGCTCGGTGCGGTCCTCTCGCAGCCACGACACCGGGGTCGCAGCCGGCTGGGTTGTCCCGGCACGGTCTGATCCGGCGGTGTGATCGATTGACACAGCGGTACCTCGGGGCGGAGTCCTGGTGGACCACCAGTTGGTATACAAATCCAACGATATGTCAACACAGTTGACAAAGTTGCGAATGTGTCCAAGAGTGGCGCGCGCTGAACCAGGGGGTTTCCATGCCGCAATTCCGAAGTCTTCGTGTCCGACGACTGCTCGTGCTGTTGACCATGCTCGGTCTGATCGGCGCCGCGGGTGTGCATTCACCGGCCGCGGCCGATCACGTCGGAGCACCCGACATCACCCTCAAGGTGACCGGGGGCGGCACGATCGATCTCGAATCGGCCAATATGGCCACCTATCGCACCGACTACGACGCCGGCGGCGACCTCACCTCCTTCGAGCTGGGTGAGCGGGTCTTCGTCGACGACGGGCTCCGGATGGTCATGGAGCGGCGAGGAAGCTTCGGTGGCCTCTCCGTCTTCTCCGGTCTCGGTGTCTTCACCGACCCGAGCGACCAGTCCACCCACGCCGGGCTGGCCTTCGCCTTCGGCTTCCCGGGTGGTTCGCGAACCAAGCTGGCCGGCGCCATCTACATCCCCGGCGACCCCAACGTGCAGCTGTTCACCATGTGGCTCGCCCCTTCGCCGCCCACACCGGCGGCCCCGCCCGTCAACCCCTTCATGGCCGACAGCGTGGCACCCATCGGCCACCTCAATGCGGCCCAGAGCGACAGCCTCCTGGCCCCGGGACCGCTGGGGCCCACCGAGACCCTCGACAGTGCGGCGCTCTCCTACGGTCACCTGGGTCCGGCCCACTTCGGAGTGGCCATCTCACCGGAGTATCCCAACGGTGACCGCGTGATCTGGAGCAACGGCGGCGACCGGATCTCCAAGGTCGACTACGACACGCTGGAGACCATCGCCGAGCTGCCGATCAAGCCGACGCTGATGGACGAAGCCACGGCCGACACCCGCATCAACCTGCTCGACAGCCTCACCGGCGACGACCTGGCGTTCGCGGCCTTCCCGTTGGCGGCCGAGGAGCTGGCCGGTTTGGCCGGGGTCTACTACGTGCTCGACGTCGACAACACACTGTTCGTCGGTGGCGCGACATCGATCATCGCCTACGGCGACGTCGACCCGACCGACCCCGACTCGCCCATCGAGCTCATCGACGAGTGGCAGAAACCGGCCGAGATCGGCGGCAACTTCGTCGGGGCCAACATGACCTTCGACGGCAAATTGGCCCTCGTCACCAGCGAGGGCTGGGTGGTCCTGGCCGAGCGCGACTTCTCGTCGTATCAGGCCATCGAGCTCCCCGGCAACGAGGTGGCTCCGGCCCACAATGCGGCCATGCTCGAAGCCGGCTTCCGGCCGGGGGCGGCCGATTGGGTGCGCAACAGCGCAGCGGTCGATGCCGACGGCGGCATCTACGTGCCGTCGCTCGACGAGATGCACAAGGTCGTCTGGAACGGCTCGACCCTGTCGATCGATCCCGCCGACGGGGCCTGGACAGCGTCGTTCCTCAACGGTCGCGGCATCGGTACCGGGGCCACGCCGAGCCTCATGGGCTTCGGTGACGAGGATCAATTCGTGGTCATCACCGACGGCGAGGACCTGATGAACGTCGTGCTGTTCTGGCGCAACGACATTCCGGCCGGCTGGCAACAGCTGCCCGGAGCGCCCGATCCGCGTATCGCCGGCCAGCTAGCGGCCGATTTCGATGACCCCACCAACACCGACGTGCAGAGTGAACAGTCGGTCATCGTCGGTGGCTACGGCGCTGCTGTGGTCAACAACGAACCGGCATCGGTGCCGGCCGGGTTCCCTGGCGTGGGCAACCTGTTGTTGGTCGGTTATGCCGGCAACGACCCGGCCTTCACCCCACACGGGATCCAGAAGTTCGAGTGGGACCCCCTGACCCAGCAGCTCAACGATGCCTGGACCAACGATCAGGTGTCGTCCACCAACGGTGTCCCCATGGTGTCCACCCGGTCCGACCTCATGTACACCGTCGGTGCCCGCAACGGTGACTGGACCATGGAGGCGCTCGACTGGACCAGCGGTGCGTCGGCCTTCCACTACGTGACGGGGTCGCAGCGGTACAACACCCGGTACTCCGGGGTGTTCCTCGATCAGGAGGGCCGCCTCATGCACACCACCACCTACGGCATCGTGCGCTACGAACGCTGACTCGGACGGGGGACGAACGTGTACCGCCAGTGGTGCACGGGTCCCTGTCGACGAGCACGTAGATGCCGCCCCGTTCGTCGATCTCGACGGGCGGGGGAATCGCACCGGCCGGGTGACCGACGGCCCGTGGCCGCTGCCGGGGTGATCATCCGGTCGCCGTGCTCCTTGGCGCCAGGTCGGCGATGTGGCCCAGGGCCGATCGTCAAGGTCTGGTGACGACGATCTCGGAGACCACGTTGGCGTCGGCGTCATAGACCAGGCCCGACGCCACCACACCGACAACCGACCAAGTGGTCGAGTCGCGATTCGAGTTGAGATTCCACTGCGTCATCGAACAGTTGCTGGTGGCATCGGTGACACATGAGGTCTCGCTGACGAAGGGCTCGGACCACTCGGCTTCGATCTCGGCACCCACGACGGGATTGCCGCTGCCGTCGCTCAAGGTGACCTCGACGGTGGCCACCCACTTGCCGCCGGACCAGTTGGAGGTGGAGGCCAACATCGAGATCGAGACGGTGCCGGCCGCGGTGGTGGTCGTGGGCGAGGGGGTTGTTGTCGTGGGTACAGCGGTGGTGGTGGTCGAGACGGTGACGCCAGTGACGTCGGGCTGACCGATGCTCTGGCCGCGGTCGTCGAGCTCACTCGTCACCTCGTCCTCCAGGCTGTTCAGGCCGGCGAGGACCAGGATGACCGTCGCTCCCAGAGCCAGCGCATACTCCGTGACGCTGGCCGCCCGGCTGGATCGTCTGAATCGTGACCATCTCATCGGAGCAGACCCACGAACTGGTTGACGCCCACCTTGTTGGGGGCATCGACATCGTCGAGCTCACCGGGAAGGATTCCGGCCGGGAACACGAAAGCCGTCATGGCATTGACCTTTCCCGACGTCACGCTGTCGGAGTAGTACACACCTGGATCGAAGACCGTGTCGCAGCCACTGTTGCTGCAGTTTCCGGCGTACAGCCGCTGGATCCAGACCGGCTCGAACTCGGTGAACACGACCCCGGTCGTGCCGCCGAGCTGGGACGCCGTCAGGTTGAGACGAGGGAGGTAAGCGAATCGCGGCGAGTACTGGATGTCCCAGAGGTCGTAGGCACCGTCAGTCGCACCATTGCGGGAGAAGACCGGGTCGGAGCAACTGAGCGTGCACCCCGAGGGCGACTCCGGTGGTGACAGCGCACCCCCGTCGTCCCAGGTGTTGCCTTCGTAGTGGGAGATGCAGCGTTCGAGCAGCTTGGTCATCCGCGTCTCGCGAGGCATGGTCGTGAGGTGGGCCTCGATCGGGTTGGGGAGGGCCGACATGATGCCGTCGTTCTCGGTGTCCATGCCGCCGGTCTCGCCCACGAACTGCTGGCGGTGACAGGAGTTGGGCACGTTGTGGCCGAACAGATCAACAGGGATGAACTCCCACAGGGGCGTGTCATCGAGGTCGTGGCCGGCCACCGAAGTGGTCGGCGCTCCCCAGGAGAGCAGTCCGGTCCGTTGGAGTCGGGCCGGGCCTCCATCGGGAAAGCCAGATCCGGCCATGACACCGTCACCGATGACCTGCGGCGTGTTGCCGGTGAGGGTGGTGGCGGCATTGGGTCGGGGTGGAGTACCGCACGAATCGGTGTCGCCGACGGCTGTAGTCAGATGTGGTTCTGCCCCGTAGATCGACAGCAGGTGGTCGATCCCTTGGGCGATGTTGATCGGCACTCGATTGCGGCCGTTGCCGACGCAGTTCTGGGTGGTGCCCTTGGTGGGGTCGCCGTGGAGCCCGAAGTTCAGGAACCCGAAGTTGCCGGTGTTGGCGCCCGAACACATCGGGTCGGGGACGTTGCCGGCCCCGACCTTCACGCATTCGAACGTGCCTGCGTCAGCGGCCAATCCGAAGGGCAACACGTTGCCGAGCCCCGGATTGTCGAGCCCGGCGATGGCCCACGCCGAGTGGTCGAGATCGGTGATACCGAAGATGCCGGCGAACGAGGTTCCCAGCGACCGAGTGGGAACTTCGACGCGCACTGCGGTTCGGCCACTGTTGAAGGACACGCAGCTGGCACCCGCGTCGGCCGTGAAGCCGGATGGGATGTCCGCCACCACGCAGGAGTCCAGCTCGGCGTCGGTGAACGGATCCTCGCCGGGCCCGCTCAGCAACGTCTTCACGCTCGCAACCACTGCGGCATCTGACGTCGCCGTGTCCTGAATGGCGCCGAGCGCCGCGACGTCGGCCAGGCTCTGATCGTTGCGCCGCTCGTTGTACAACATGGCGATATCGGTGGCGAAGGCCGTCATCGCGATGGTGACCATCATCGAGGCCACCACCAGGTAGATCACCACGCCGCGATCCCGTCGCTTCTGCCGTCGCCCGGTTGTTGATGGCCTCATGGGCAGGTGAACGGGGTGTTCATCGATTCCCAGGTCGCCGCCTGCTCCAGGCGGAACTCGAGCTCACTGTCGAGGGACAGGTTGCGGAACACCGGGTCGAGGTAGCCCGTCAGCTGTTCGTAGTCTCGCGAGATCGTCACGGTGGCGAGATCGCCGACCTCGGTAGCCGTGACGTCGGACAACTCGATCTGGATGGTGGTGCCTGACGGATCCTCCAGCCGGGTGCACCCGAGCGCGGCGATCCCCCAGGCTTGCGAGGACGGGTCGAGATCTCCCGGGTTGAGGTTCACCGCCGTGAGGCGGGCAGTTTCGCGAGCGCCGTGGCGCACATCGAGGTGCTGGGTGAAGCTCCACCCGAACTCGACGATGGCGAAGAGGAAGAGGAACAGCAGCGGGATGACGACGGCGATCTCCACGAGTGCCCCGCCGCGATCTTTCGAGTTCGTCGGTTGGAGGGATGGCCGCATGTAGGCCTATCGGCCCACAGCACCAATTCCTTGAGGCCGGAGACCGGCCAGCGGTTCGACCACACCTCGCGCTTGCCCGCGAGGTGGCAGGGGCAGGGGCAGGGGCAGTCGGGCCGGCCGACTTGACCGTGGTTGGTCACGGCCCTGTTCCCTTGGCGCTGATGGCTACGAAACTCGAATGGGACGCCCTGACCGAGCTCCGGCTCGGTGGTACGACATTCGTGGCCGCCGCACTGGGTGAGGGGCGGTCCACCCCCGACCGGTTCCTGATACCCAAGTCGCGCGGAATGATCACCTCGTACGCCGGAGCTGCTCGACGACCTGTGCCCCCGGACGATCGTCGACGTCGGCATCTACGAAGGTGTGTGCGCGGCGTTTCTTGCCGCCTATGCACGACCCGACCGACTGGCGGCCATCGACATCGACCTCGAGTTCCCGGCCCTGGAGGGGTTCGCCGACGCCGCGGGCCTGGGCGACGTCTTGTCGGTGCACGGTGGCATCGACCAGCGCGATCGCTCCTCGCTGCTCGCCGCCGTTGATCGGGGTGTCGGTTCCGATCCGATCGACCTCATCATCGACGACGCGTCTCACCGGTACTTCGAGACGGTGTGTTCGTTCGAGGCGCTGTCCCCTCGTTTGCGGGTCGGCGGTGGTTCGTCATCGAGGACTGGGCGACCGGACTGCTCGCCTCTGACCAGATGATCGCACTACCAGCCGGCGAGGACATCTGCTCCTTCTTTCACACAAGGATGCTGACGACACACAATCGACCCGGTGCGAGGGGCCGATACATGTGCTGAACTCGTGCCTCATCGGGAGCTTCGCGGTGGAGCGGGTGACGGGAATCGAACCCGCATCATCAGCTTGGAAGGCTGGAGTTCTAGCCATTGAACTACACCCGCGGGTGCCCGCACTGTAGCGGTCCGACGCGCCGAGCCCACGTCCGAAACGGCTGGCGGCGGAGAGGGTGGAAGGTCGCTCGCGCCGATACCATGTGGGGCCTGTGAAGAGCACCGTCAGCGATCTCGAAGACAACAAGGTGAAGCTGCTCGTCGAGGTCGACGAGCACGAGTTCGAGAAAGAGGTCGATGCCGCATTCCGGCGCATCGCCCAAGAGGTGAAGCTGCCGGGCTTCCGGCCCGGCAGAGCTCCCCGCAAGATCCTCGAGGCCAAGCTCGGTGTCGGGTATGCCCGCGAAGAGGCGATGCGCGAGTCGCTGCCGGAGTACTACGCCAACGCCGTGCGCGAACACGACGTCGATGTGATCGCGCCCCCCGAGATCGATGTCACCGACGGTCAAGAGGCAGGGCAGGTCACCTTCGAAGCCGTGGTCGAGGTCAGGCCCGTCGTCACCGTGCCCGGCTATCAGTCGCTGCGGGTCGAAATTCCCTCCCCCGAGGTGGGCGACAGCGACATCGACGAGTACATCGAGCGGCTCCGCAACCAGTTCGCCGAGCTCGAACCCGTCGAACGGGGCGCCGAGGAAGGCGACCACGTCACGATCGACATCAACGGCTCCTACGACGGAGAGCCGGTTCCGGCGCTCACCGCCAGCGACTATGACTACGAGGTCGGTGCCGGTGCGGTTGTTCCCGAGCTCGACGACAACCTCGTCGGGGCTGCGTCGGCCAGCACCGTCGAGTTCACCGCCCAACACCCCGACCCCGAAGAAGACGGCGAGTTGGCCTTCGTCATCGAGGTCAAAGAGGTGAAGGCCAAGGTGTTGCCCGACGTCGACGATGAGTTCGTGGCCGAGGCCTCGGAGTTCGAGACGCTCGACGATCTCAAGGCCGACCTGGTCGAACGCTTCGGCGCCACCAAGAAGATGCAGGCCCAGATGGCCTTGCGGGAGGCCGTCGGCGACGCCCTCGCCGAGCTGGTCGATGCCGACATCCCCGACGCGCTGGTGTCGGCCGAGATGCAGAACCGGCTCCAGGACATGGCCATGCGGCTCCAAGCCCAAGGTATGCAGCTCGAGCAGTACCTGCAGATGACCGGTGCCGACCCCGAAGAGTTCACGGGCGAGCTTCGTGAAGCGGCCGACAAGGCGGCCCGCGCCGACCTGGCCCTGCGGGCCGTGGTCGTGGCCGAGGGCATCGAGATCGCCGACCACGAGCTCGACGAAGAGCTGGCCGGCCTGGCCGAACGGATGGGCGAAGATCTCGACGCGGTGCGGCTCCAATTGGCCGATGCCGATCAACTGGGAGCGATACGCTCGGATCTCCAGAAGCGAAACGCCCTCGAATGGCTGGTCGAGGCGGTCGAGATCGTCGACGAAGACGGAAACCCGATCGAACGAGCGGCCCTCGAAGTCGACGAGGAAGACGACAGCACCAACACCCCCGCATCCGAGACCGACAGCGAAGACGCCACCCCCGACGAAAGCGACAGTGAGTGATCGAACCCCGGAACTACATGGTCCCCACCGTGGTCGAGCAGACCAACCGGGGCGAGCGGGCCTTCGACCTGTACAGCAGGTTGCTCAAAGAGCACATCATCTTCCTGGGCACACCGATCGACGACACCATCGCCAACATCATCTGTGCGCAGCTGCTGCACCTCGAGTCGGAGAACCCCGACAAGGACATCAACCTCTACATCAACTCGCCGGGTGGCGACATCAACGCCCTCTTCGCCATCTACGACACGATGTCGTACATCAAACCCGACGTGTCCACCATCTGCTTCGGCCAGGCCGCCTCTGCTGCCGCGGTCTTGCTGGCCGCGGGTGCTGCCGGCAAGCGCATGGCGCTGCCCCACGCCCGCATCCTCATCCACCAGCCCTACGCCGGAGCGCAGGGCCAGGTGTCCGACATCGAGATCGCGGCCAACGAGATCCAGCGTCTCAAGGAAGCACTCGAGCACATCCTGGCCAGCCACACCGGCCAGACGGTGGAAAAGATCGCGGCCGACACCGATCGTGACTTCGTCATGACAGCGGCCGAAGCGAAGGAATATGGCATCATCGACGAGGTGATCGAGACAAGAGGCCTCGTCGACGATGCCGGTCCCATCAAGGCAGTCGACTGACTCAACGGGGGTTGTGCAGTGGCCAAGTTCGGAGAGGGCGGGGAGCTCCTCAAGTGCTCGTTCTGCGGGAAGTCGCAGAAGCAGGTCAAGAAGCTGATCGCCGGTCCCGGGGTCTACATCTGCGACGAGTGCATCGATCTCTGCAACGAGATCATCGAGGAGGAGCTGGCTGACGCCGGTGAGCTCCAGCTCGGTGAGCTGCCGAGCCCCCGCGAGATCCACACGTTCCTCGACGAGTACATCGTGGGTCAGTCCTCGGCCAAGAAGATCCTCTCGGTGGCGGTCTACAACCACTACAAGCGGGTCCAGCACGGCCCCATGGACACCGACGTCGAACTGGCCAAGTCCAACATCTTGTTGATCGGTCCCACCGGTTGTGGCAAGACCCTGTTGGCCCAGACCCTGGCCCGCATGCTCAACGTGCCCTTCGCCATCGCCGATGCCACCGCCCTCACCGAGGCGGGTTATGTCGGCGAAGACGTCGAGAACATCCTCCTCAAGCTCATCCAGGCGGCCGACTACGACGTCAAGAAGGCCGAGACCGGCATCATCTACATCGATGAGATCGACAAGATCGCCCGTAAGAGCGAGAACCCGTCGATCACGCGCGACGTCTCGGGTGAGGGTGTCCAGCAGGCCCTGCTGAAGATCTTGGAGGGCACCACCGCCGCGGTGCCGCCCCAGGGGGGCCGCAAACACCCCCACCAGGAATTCATCCAGATCGACACCACCAACATCTTGTTCATCGTGGGTGGTGCCTTCGCCGGCATCGAGACCATCGTCGAGAACCGGGTGGGGGCCAAGGGTGTGGGCTTCGGCGCCGACATCCGGCGTCCCGAGGAGAAGGACCTGGGCTCCATCTTCGCCGACATCCTGCCCGAGGATCTGATGAAGTTCGGCCTCATCCCGGAGTTCATCGGCCGCCTCCCGGTGTTCGGCGCCGTCTCGAACCTCGAGCGGGAGTCGCTCGTCCAGATCCTCACCGAACCTCGCAACGCGCTCACCAAGCAGTACGAGAAGTTCTTCGAGCTCGAAGACGTCGAGCTCGAGTTCACCGACGAGGCCCTGGGTGCCATCGCCGACCTGGCCCTCACCCGAGGCACCGGTGCCCGAGGACTGCGGGCCATCCTCGAGGACGTGCTGCTCGAGGTCATGTACGACCTGCCCAGCCGCGACGATGTCGGCAAATGCGTCGTCGACGACAAGGTGGTGGCCGACAGGGTCAGCCCCGAGTTGTTGCCCCGCGACGGCACCGACGAAGAACGGCCCAGCCGCGCCGCGTCGTAGCGGCGTCACCGGCCGGCCGCGCTCCCACACCGAACCGCGCCGACCGTCATGAACTATGCCGATGCGCTGACCTACCTCGATCGTCACATCAATCGAGAAGCGGTGGCCGGCGCCTATCAAGGCCTGTCGCTGCATGTGATGGAGGAGTTGCTCGACGCCATGGGCAACCCGCATCGCGACTACCCGGTGGTGCACGTCACCGGCACCAAGGGCAAGGGCACCACGGTGGCGCTGATCGCCCAGCTGTTCGCGTCGGTTGGTGTGTCGGCCGGCGCCTACACCAGTCCTCACGTGTCGTCGATCACCGAACGTATCGCTCGCAACGGCGTGGCGATCAGCGAAGACGAGTTCGCCGAAGCCATCGACACGGTGTCGAGGTTCGTGCCGCTCATCTCCGGCACCCCCAGCTACTTCGAGCTGCTCACCGCCGCGGCCTTCCGTTGGTTCGCCGACGAGGCTGTCGACGTCGGGGTCATCGAGGTCGGATTGTTGGGCCGCTTCGACGCCACCAACGTGGCCGATGGCCGCATCGCCGTGGTCACCAGCATCGGTAAGGACCACACCGACGGTGCCGAGGGCTGGCGGTTCCATGTGGCCGGCGAGAAGGCCGGCATCATCAAGCCAGAGGCCACCCTGGTGCTGGGCCAGATCGACGACGATCTGCTGCCGGTGTTCGCGGCCGAGAACCCCGACCGCACCATCCGAGTCGGCCACGACGTGACCGTCACGTCCAACACCATGGCCGTGGGCGGACGACTCATCGACGTGACCACACCGTGGGGTGCTCACGAGGACCTTTTCGTCCCGCTCTACGGCGCCCATCAGGCCGACAACGTGGCTTTGGCCGTGGCGGTGGTGGAAGCGTTCTTCGACCGGGCCCTGGGCGACGACGTGATCAACGAGGGGCTGGCCGAGCTCACCCTGCCGGGGCGGGCCGAGATCGTGGCCCACGAACCGTTGGTGCTGCTCGACGGCGCCCACAACGCCGACAGCGCCAAGGCGTTGGCCCGGACGCTACGCGACGAGTTCGCAGCCGCGGCCGGTCGTTACCTGGTGGTCGGCTTCCTTGCGGGCCGTGATCCGGCCGAGCTGTTGCTGGCCCTGGAAGCGCCACTCGCCGAGTTGGTGGTGGTGTGCCAGCCCGACTCGCCTCGGGCCCAGCCGGTCACCGACGTGGCCACCGCGGCCCGGTCCTTGGGCTGTCGGGTCGAGGAGATCCGCTCGGTGCCCGAAGCCGTCGACCGGGCTCTGGCCCTGGCCGGCGAAGAGGACCTGGTGGCGGTGACCGGCAGCTTCTACACCGTGGGTGAGGCGCGTGATCACCTGCAGGATCAGCCGTAGCCGACCTGCGGGTCAGAGGTTCGGGAAGAAGATGCCGATCTCGCGGGCGGCCGACTCATTGCTGTCGGATCCGTGGACGAGGTTCTCGGTCATGATGGTGCCCAGGTCGCCCCGGATGGTGCCCGGCGCCGCCTCGGCCGGGTTGGTGGCGCCCATCAGCGTGCGCACCATGGCGTAGGTGTCGTCGGGTCCTTCGAGCACGGCCACCAGTGCGGGGGAGCGGCCCATGAACGAGACCAGGTCGTCGTAGAACGGCTTGCCGACGTGTTCCTCGTAGTGCCGGGCCAGTACGTCAGCGTCGAGGGTGCGGAGTTCAGCAGCCACGATCTGGAGTCCCTTGGCCTCGAAGCGGCCGAGGATCTCACCGACCAGGCCTCGTTCGACAGAGTCGGGTTTGCAGATGACCAGCGTTCGATGCATGGCCGATCAGGGTAGCGGGAGTGTGCTCCCGCCCCTGTCAGGCCGGCAGTCCGATTGTCAGTGAGCTGGGGCTCGAGGTGATCGGCGTGAAGTCGCTCTCTTCGAGCTGGTAGATCGAGACGGTGATCGGGAAGTGATACGACCGCCGGTTGCTCCAGGTCAGCGTGATGGTGCCGGTGCTGTTCATCTGGTACCAGCCGGTGGTGAAGTCGCTGCCGTTGTCGGTCTGGATGCGGAAGCGGATCCACCCGTTGCTCAGATCCTGGCCGGCCGTGTTCTCGATGTGGGTCGTCCAGCGGGCCCGGTAGCGGTAGCAGCCGCAGCCACCACTCCAGTACTTGGAGCTGGAGTCGGTGAAGGTCGTGGCCCAGGTCGGCACCGCAGTGGTCGTGGGCGCAGCTGTGGTGGTTGGCGCAGCTGTGGTGGTGGGCGCAGCTGTGGTGGTGGGCGCGGCCGTGGTGGTGGGCGCCGCGGTCGTGGACGGTGCGGTGGTGGTCGTGCCCGACGTGCCCTCGGGGATGGCGAAGCCTTCGATCGTGGGCAGCGCGCCGATGGCCGACGCGTTGTCGACGACGGTCGTCTGCGACTTGTCCTCGAGGCTCTGATACAACGCTAGCGATCCACCGAGCAGGATCGAGAAGACCAATGCGTACTCGGGTAGCGCAGCCCCTCGGGAGGCTCGGAAGCGGGTCCACAGAGATTTGATCACCCTCGGTGTGTCGGCGCATCCGGTCGGTTCCTTGAGGGGTGAATGGGGGGTTTCGGGGTGATTCGGGTCGTTTCACCCAGTTGCAATAGGCCGTCCGAACTGGGCTTTCGCGACGGGGTTTCGTTGCTTTGCAATTGGGTTACGGCCCGCGCCTAGACTCGGCCCCGGAGTAGAGGCACCGGCGACATCCATCCCGGTCACGTCAGCCCTGGAAGGGTTCACTCGAATGGTCGAGATGCTGAGTTCTATCGGGTCCGTGCTGGGCCGCGATATGGCTGTGGATCTGGGAACAGCCAACACGTTGGTCTATCTACGCGGGGCCGGCATCGTGCTGGACGAACCCTCGGTGGTGGCCGTCAACGCGGTCGACGGGCGGCCGCTGGCCGTCGGGGTCGAAGCCAAACGCATGATCGGGCGCACGCCCAGCCACATCCAGGCCATCCGGCCCCTCAAGGATGGCGTCATCGCCGATTTCGACATCTGCGAGAAGATGCTGCGCTACTTCATCCAGAAGGTCCATCAGCGCAAGTGGGCCAAACCCCGCATGGTCATCTGTGTGCCCTCGGGAATCACCGGGGTCGAACGCCGGGCCGTGCAGGAAGCTGCCGAGTTCGCCGGGGCCCGTCGGCCGGCGTACATCATCGAGGAGCCGATGGCTGCCGCCATCGGCGCCGGACTCCCGGTCCAGGAACCCACCGGCAACATGATCGTCGACATCGGCGGCGGCACCACCGAGGTGGCCGTCATCTCCCTGGGCGGGGTGGTCACCAGTCAGTCGGCTCGCGTCGGCGGCGACGAGCTCGACGACGCCATCATCAACTACATCAAGAAGGAATACTCCGTGGCCCTCGGCGTCCGCACCGCCGAAGAGGTCAAGATCGCACTCGGTTCGGCCTGGCCCCGCACCCAGGAACTGCGGGCCGAGATCCGCGGACGCGACCTGGTCACCGGGCTGCCCAAGACCATCGTCATCAGCACCGGCGAGGTCCGGGAGGCTGTCGAGGAACCAGTGGCCGCCATCTGCGATGCCGTGAAGATGACCCTCGACAAGACACCTCCCGAGCTGGCCGCCGACATCATGGAACAGGGCATCACCCTGGCCGGTGGCGGCGCCCTGCTCAGCGGCCTCGATGCCCGTCTCCAGAGTGAGACCGGTATGCCCATTCGCCTCGCCCCCGATCCGCTCTACGCCGTGGCGTTGGGTTCGGGACAGTCACTCGAAGAGTTCGAGGCGTTGAAGGACGTGCTGTTCTCGGCCGACGGGTAGTGATTGCCCGTGGCCGTCCCACGCCTGGGCGGGCGCCGGCGCACAACTCTCTTGGTCTTGGTGCTCACCGCGGTGAGCCTGCTCACCCTCGATTTCCGCGGGTTCGGTCCGCTCGAATCGGTCCAGGAAGCCGCGCGATCGGTCCTCAATCCACTTCGTGACGGTGCCAGCGCGGCCTTCGACCCGGTGGCCGACGCCTGGAACGGCATCACCGAATTCGACGATCTCGAAGCCGAGAACGCCGAGCTGCGGGCCCGGCTCGAGGAGCTGGAGGGCCTCGCCATCACCGACGCGGCGGCCTCGTCCGAGCTCGAGGAACTGAAGCGAGAACTCGACCTGGAGTTCCTGGGCGACGGCCAGCGCGTGGTGGCGCGGGTGGTGGGAGGGGCAACCGGCAACTTCGCGTCCTTCGCGGTCGAGATCGACAAGGGGTCAGACGACGGTCTCGTCGAGGGCCAGGCGGTGGTCACCCAGGCCGGCCTGGTCGGGCAGCTCGATCGGGTGGACCGCACCCGCTCGGTGGTGCAGCTGATCAACGACCCCGAGTTCACCGCCGCCGTTCGCCTGTCGGGATCGCGCGACGTCGGGATCGGTCGGGGCAACGGTGAGGACCAACGAACCTTCATCGTCGATCAGGGCATCGCCATCGAAACCGAGGTGGTGGTGGGGGAGGCGGCGACCACGGCCGGCGGGCGCAGCCGGTTCCCGGCCGGAATCCCGGTGGGACTGGTCACGGCCGTCGAAGCCGCCGACAACCAGCTCGAACGGCGCATCATCGTCACGCTGGGAGCCGACGTCGACAACCTCGACTTCGTGTCGGTGATCACGGTGGCGCCCACGGCGCCGTTGGAAGACGACCCCGAGTCCGAGGCCGACACCGGCATCGATCCCGAGTCCGGGGCCGAAACCGGTGTCGAATCGGAGCCGGCTGCCACCACCGATGAGGGAGCGGCCCCATGAGACGTGTGCGTCTCACCCTGGTGGCGGTGGTGGCGGTGGTGTTGCAGACATCGATCTTCACCACCGTGCGCTTCGACGGTGTGGCCCCCGAGATCCCCATCTTGTTGGCTGCGCTGGCCGGCTACGCCGCCGGGCCCGATCGCGGCGCTTGGTTCGGATTCGGCATCGGGTTGCTCTACGACGTGTTGTTGCCCAGCCCGCTGGGCCTGGCCGCGCTCACCGGCGCGGTCGTGGCCTGGCTGGTGGGTGTGTTCACCGCCGGCTTGATGCGACCCAGCTGGTGGTCGGCCACCCTGCTGGGGGCCTTCATGACATCGGTGGGGGTGGCGATCTTCGCCGTCACCGGCGAGGTGTTCGGTCAGGGCTACGTGTCCCGCGACCTGTTTCGCATCATGGCCTTCGCCGGATTACTCAGCCTTATCTTGGCTCCTGCCGGTTCGTGGCTGATGCGCTGGTGCTACGGTCACGAGCCGACGGCGCGGACAGCCTCCGGGTAGTGGTCCATCATGAATGACGACACAACGCGCTTGCGCTTCCGCCTGGTCGGAATGATCGCCCTGTCACTGTTCGTGGCGCTGTTCGCCCGGCTGTGGTTCGTGCAGGTCGTCGATGCCGACTCCTATCAGGAAGAGGCGACCGCCAACATCGTGCGCCGGGTGTCCACCCCCGCACCGCGCGGCCGCATCGTCGATGTGAACGACAACACCATCGTCGACAATCGGTTGTCCAACGTGCTCGTCGTCGATCGAAAGGCCTTCGCTCGAGCCGGCCTGTCCGAGGACGAGCGGGCCGACATGTTGGTGTCGCT
>JBPCTQ010000061.1:0-14522 GCA_051011595.1 Acidimicrobiales bacterium | reverse complement strand
TCGATGGCCAGTCCCGCGTTGTAGTTGCCGAGCGAAGCGCCGACATCGTTGGTCCCGATCAGATTGGCTTGGACCACGTGTCCGCCGCCGCCGGTGATGTAGAAACCGTCGGCGCTCGATCCTGAGTCGGTGTTACCCGAGATCACGTTGCCGGCCCCGACGGCGCCGATGCTGGCGTTGGTGGATCCCGGGATGCGAATGCCGTTGCGCCCGTTCTTGATCGACGTCGTGGTGGCCGCGTCGAGTCCCACGATCGAGCCCCAGACGCCCGCGTCATCGCCGCCGATGACGATGCCGTGACCGCCATTACCCGACACCACGACTCGGTCGTCCGGCGCAGGACCACCGAGGCGGCCTCGGTTGCCGATGATCGCCACGCCGTCTCCGGTGTTGGGAACGGCGGCGGAACCGTCGGCGGCGATACCCACGTACACCTCGGCCACATCGCCGTCGTCGCCATTGAGGACAACCCCCCGGCCATCGAAGCCGTTGACCACCAGACCTCGCACGGTCACCAGGTCACCCTGCAGCACCAGGCCGTCGGTCGTGCCGGCCGAGGATCCGTCGATGGACACGGCCATGACGGCATTGGACGGGCCGGGCGAGTCAACGGTGTTCGACGAGTGGCCGGGTTGGGTCGAGCCGTCGACGGTGGAACCGGCACCCAGTCCGGGCAGCGGTGAAAGGGGCGAGATCGTCCAGCGGCCGGCAGTGTGGCCGGCGTCGGCCGTGGGGATGGCGAAGACGATGTCGTCGACGAGACCCGCGGCGTTGACTTCCTCGATGGCCGCTCTCAGGGTGCACTCCGGGTTGCCTGTGGCGTTGAGTGCGCCGGTGTCGCAGGTGTTGTCGCCAGGAGCCACGTCGGCCGCATCACCGGTCGAATTCACCACCGCCTGCACCGTGGCCGCCACCAGCGTCCCCAGCGAGAACTCCGACGTGGCACCGAACTCGTTGCCGGTCTTGGTCTCGGTGACGGTAGCGGTGATGAGATCGCCGGCCGCGCCGGGCACCGACGTGGAGAACGACTCGGTCCCGGCGCCGAGGTGCGACTCGAGCGCGAAACCGACCAGGACCTCGCCCTCGCCGTAGAACGACGGGTCGCCGCCCGACGGGTTGGCGTAGAACTCGACCCGGTAGTTGCCCGACCGCAGATCCAGGTCGTAGTCGATGTCGATGGTGCCGGCCGATGCGGTCGCCGACGTGATCACCGGGAAGTTCATCAACTGGTTGGGTCCGGTGTCGAGGTCACCCACGTCGTTGGGTGTCGGCACGCCGTCGGTGCCGAGATCGATGCCGAGTTGACCGTTGCCGGCGATCTCGTTGGCCACGATCGACAGACGAGCGCCGTCGGTGCGGACCTCGATGGCATCGCCGAGGCTGTTGACCAGGATGTTGCCCTCGCCGGGGTTGATGCCCCCGATGAGCGCGGTCCCGGTGGTGTCGGACCAGATGGCCTGGCCGTTGGGCAGGCTGACGGTCCGGGACGGGTCCGTTCCGATGATGTTGCCCTGGACCACCGATCCACGGGAGTCGCCGTTGAGGGCTACGGCGGCATTCGGGTTGGCACCGATCAGGTTGCGCCTGATCGTGGTGCCGAGGGCGGTGCCGAACACGATGATGCCCTCGCTCTGGTTGCCCCGCCCGGTTGTGCCGTCGGGCAGCACGCCGATGTAGTTGTCCTCGATGGTCACACTGTCGGCTCGTGTCTGGATGGCGTCGTTGCCGAAAGCCGTGATGGCCAGACCTCGGATGGATGCGCCGGCACCGGCCGTCCCGATGGTCAACCCAGAGTTGGCCAGGTCGACAGTGAGCAGACCGCCGTCGAGGTTCACCACCGGAGCTCCGCTGTACCCCGGCTGGGTGGTGGCATCGACGTTGATGTCGGAGGCCAGCTGAGGCAGCGGAGAGGCCGGCTCGATGGCCCACACCCCTCCCGCGTGGCCCAGGTCCGTCGTGGGGATGGCGAAGGAGATGGAGCCGATGGCGGCGGTGGCGTTGGCCTCAGCCAGCGCGGCGCGCAGGGTGCACTCGGGGCGACCCTCGCTGTTGACTCCGCCGGTGTCGCAGACACCATCACCGATGACCAGGTCGACGCCGTCACTGGTGTCGTTGACCTCGAGCACTTCGATGCCCAGGGCGTCGACCTCGGCGGGCGAGAGCGACCGGCCGTACATCGACACCTCGTCGAGGCGACCGTCGAGTCCAGGCTCGCTCGGGCCGGCCTGGGCCAGACGCACGGGCTCGGCGTTGTCGACCGACCCGGATACCGGGGCGATGGCCGTGGACAGCCCGTCCACGAACACGCTGGCCGCGCCGGATTGGCGCCGGAGCACGACGTGGTGCCACCGGCCGGTGTTCACGATGGCGGCGGGAATAGAGATCGAGTCGGTCGTGGTCTCGATGTCGGCCCGCAGGGTGCCGCCCGGCGTCAACCAGACGGCCCAGCCCGTTGCCCCGCCCCCGGACGACAGCTTGTGGATCAGCGCCACGTCCGAGCTGGGGTTCTGGTCGGTGACCACCCAGAACGAGACACTGAAGTCGCCGGAACCGAAGTCGAGCTCACCGCCGATCGGATCGGCGATGTCGACCCGATCGTTACCGTCGAAGTCGAGGGCCGTCCGGCGAACCCCGCCGACGAATCCGGGGTCGCCCGCCAGGCTGCCGTCGTTGCCGTTGATCGTCCCGTCGGCCACCGTCGCCCCCGACCCGTCGTCGAGGGTCCAGTGACCCGACAGCGCGGTGGTGATCACCGGCGCGGCCGCACCAACCGGTGCTGTCTCGGCGCCGACCGTGGCGAGCAGGGCTGTCGCCAGGGCGAACACCAGCAGCGACGCCCGACCTCTACGGCGACGATCGATCACGGGTTGTTGGCCGTCTGTTCGCCCTCGAACGTAAAGGTGGCCGTCGTCGACAAGCCTTCGGTGCTGTCAGGCGCCGACAGCGGCAGCTCCACCTGGAGGCACAATGTCTCCGACGCGGCCGACGGCAGCACTCGGTCACCGACGTCGCCGCCGGAGGCTACGTTTCCGAACACTGCGGTCGCCGCCACCGAGCCCAGCCGACCGACCGACAGCTCCGTCCCGTCGGCCAGGAACCCGACGTTGGAACAGTTGCTGACCCCTATTCGAACAGTGAGTACCAGTTCGCCCGCCAGCACGTCCTCGGTGGTCGTAGACGTCATGGCGTAGCGAAGCTCGGCCCCACCGCTGTTGGTGACCGTCACCGGCGCGGTGACCCGGTCTCCAGGCAGCATCACGGGCATCGAAACCACCGCCGTGGCCGGCGTGGCGGTGAGGTCGACCGTGTCGGAGACGAAGGTGTTGCCCGGCACCGTTTCGGTGTCGGTGTAGAGGGCCAGTGACACCGCCACCAGAGTGGCGACAGCCGCGAGGGCAGCCGTCAGGCTGAGCAACATCTTGGCGGCTACTGATCGACCATGATCAGGGCCAATGCGGCGGGCGGGCATCGAAGGATCCGATATGGGTCGGCGGACCCCCTTTTCTTCGACGCGAACGGGCCGGCTCTGTATGGGACAGCCGCCCACCCGGCATAGGCCATTCGACCTGTTCTCGAAGCCCGCCCGGTCAGTCGGTGAAGTGCCAGACGCCGTCGTGATCGTCGCCAAAAACGGTCTGGGGTGTTTCCTGGTCGACGGCGCCGGCGTTCCCGAAGTACACGAACAGCGTTTCGTCGGTGCCGGCCGACAGCGTGGGCACCTTGACCCAGGCGCTCAACGTGCCCGTTCCGCCATCCCAGGACTCGATCTCATGGGGCAATCGAGTGGTTCCGTCGGCGCCGGTGAAGACGACGTCGCGACCATCGGCCATGGCGTGGGCGGCCAGGTCGGGATCGGTGATCTGGACCAGAACGGGGAACCCGGTGACGGTGCCGGACACCTGGCTGCCGTCGACGACGACGGGCTTGCGGTAGGTCCAGCTGCCCTGATCGAACCACGTCCCCACCTCCACCGCCCCGTGGGTGGCGAAGGTCGGCTGGGCCCCGTTGTTCGCGGTGGTGGAGAACCACGCGGCCGTTCGGGCCACGGGTTCCAGTCGGGTCTCGTCGAGGGTGCCGTCGAAGGACTGGCTGCCGTCGAGGTAGCCGGCCAGGGTGAGTGGTTGCTCGCCGGGTGTGAGCGAGCCGACCCCGGCGATCGTGCCGGTCGGGTGACCTCGGGTGCGCATCGTCAGGTCGGTTCCGTCCCACACCACTGCCACGTACTGCCACACGCCGGGAGCCACGGCCGGACCGGCCAGCGTGACCGGCAAACCGTCGAGCTCGACGGTGGCCTCGAGGGCGCCGCCGCTACGTAGTCTCAGTTCGAAGGTCGAATCTCCGGCGCTGGTGGCCTTCGCCATCAGGACCTGGTCGGCGGCCACCGTGTCGGCCCGGAACCATGTCGACAGGGTGAACGACGCGACCGAACCGAGGTCGGTTGCCGGCAAGACGACGACGTCGCCGTCGCCGTCGAAGTCGAGGGCCGGGCCGATGATGCCGGCGACCCGATCGCCCGGACCGAACGTGCCCCGGGCCAACCCTTCGAGATGGCCGGTCGAGTGATCGTCGACCTGAGGAGCCGGGCCCACCGGGTCACGATCGAAGTGCCACACACCGAGCGCGGGTCCGGCCCACACGGCGCGGAGGTCCTGGGCATCGGGGGCGTTGGCGGCTCCGAAGTACAGCCACAACGAGGTGTCGACGGTGGCCGACAAAGTGGGCAGTTGCACCCAGGCCACCAGGTCGCCTGCGGCGGAGTCCCACGACTCGATCTCGAATGGCAACAACACCCCGCCCGGCGTGGTGAAACGGAGGTCGGCTCCATCGGCCCGAGCGCCGCTGAGCGCCGGATCAGTGACATGGACGGCCACCACCATGCCCGCCTCGACGGCCGCCACCGACGCACTGTCGACGGTGATCGGGATTCTCCGGGTCCAAGGATCGGCCGTGTACCAGGCCGTGCCGCCGGTTCGATCGGAGAAGTCGCCGAGTGTGCCCGACTCGAAGGTCTCGTACAACAACCACACGTTCTCGGGATCGGCCGGCGGCGGGGTGGGGGTGTCGTCGCCGTAGTACATCCAGTACGAGATGGTGCTGTTGGCGGCAATGGCGTCCTGGGTCTGGAACCACAGGGTGGTGGCCACGTCATCCCATCCGACCGACTCGTCGAGGATGCGATCGAGCTCGGTCCAGGTGGCGCCGTCCCATCGCACGATACGCAGGTCGTCACCGTCGGCTCGGGCCAGACCGGCCGTCACCAGGGCTTCGTGGTCGAACGTGAGGGGGACGCTGTACCCGTTGGGTGACGCATCGGTGCTGGCGTCCACATCGATACGTTGGCGGTAGGGGAACTGGGGGTCCCACCACTGCGGGCCGCCCCACTCCACGAGCTGCCAGCCCCAGCGAGCCGCCGACGGCGACGCGTCGCGGGTGAGGGTCACCGTCTGGGCGTCAGTGACGGCGAAGGTGGCCGAAGCCGCACCGAGCACGTCGTCACCCACGGCGGTGGTGTGGCCGAAACTCGCCGAACCGGGCCCCTGCACACTCGAGAACGCCGTGGCTCGGGTCGGGTCGAAGCGATCGACCGACACCGCTTTGGTGATCTCGCCCCCGATCATGCCCACGGTGCCATGACGCACGATCGACCCCTCGGTCAACGAGACCACCTGGACGTGAAGGCGCAGGTTGGCACCGGTGGCTTGCCGGCTGACCATCACCGTGGTGGGCGAAGACAGATGCGCCTCGACCAGCCGGTCCTCGATGGTGGTGCCGGTGGCGTCCGTGCGGCTGGAGACCAACACGAAGCTCGACGCCAGGTCGACGGGGGAGGGCAGGGTGACGGTCACCGCAGTGTCGATCCCACCGAGCGAGGCCATTTGGCTCTGCACGCCGGCGTCGGCGCTGGAGGAGAACTCGACCACTTGCCAGGCATAGGTGGCTCCCGCCGACAGGGCATGGCCGGCTTCGGTGGTGAACCGCATCGTGGTGGGGTCGGCCAGCTCGACGGTCGCAAACGACGAGCCGTCGAGGGTGCTGGCTCCGGCCTCGGGCGCGTGGCTGGTGAGCACGAAGGACCGGCTCGCATCCACCGCAGTAATGGTGGCGTCCATCGTGGTCGTCCCGCTGCCGCTCATCACGCCCCGCTGTACCGAGACACCACAGCGGTACTCGACCACCGACCATTCAATGGTGATCGGTGGCGCAACTCCGGCATCGGTCTGGCGCAGGAACTCGATCGAGGTGGCGCCGGCCAGGCGACCTCGCACCAGCGAATCGGCCGGCTCATTGGCCGACGACCGCACGCTGAACTGCACGAACGATCGAGCCGGGTCCACGGCCGCGATGGTGATGAGCTGGGCGCCGGCACCACCGTTGATCGCACTGCCCGATTGCACCGAGGCCACCTCGGCCTCGTAACACGAGCCGGCGCCGAAGATGTTGCCGTCCACCGAATCGGTGGCCCGGAAAAGGGCCCATCCCAGTCCGGTGGTCGCCACCAACACCACCAGCGCCACCCCGGCGGCGATCCGGGTCCGTCCCTTCGTCGGCGTCGGCGCCGCCGCGATCGGTTCGGCCGGGTTCCGCCAGACTCGACCTAGCACCCACACCAGAGCGGCCCCGATCAGACCGGCGAACAACAAGAAGAGCACGACGGGCTGAGCCAGCGCCGCGATCACCGTTCCCAGACCGGCCATCGACCAACGGGCCACCAACTGTTCGCCTTCGAGCGCGTACGGTGCCGCGTCGGCACTCTCGTTGGCGTCACCCTTGGTGACGGCCACCGCCACACCGTCCACCTGGTGGAGCTCGGTCACCCGGTGAGTGACCGGCGTCAGGCCCGGCCGCTGCATCACCACGACGTCGCCGACGGCAACCGTCGATCCGGCCTGAGGTGCCGCGATGACCAACGACCCGGCCGGGATGGTGTCACCCATGCTGCCGGTGGTGATGATCACCGTTCGGTACCCCAGCGCCAGGCCGGCCATGACCACCACGGCCGCGGCGGTAACGAGCGCGGCCAGTAGGCCCGAGACGCGCCTCATCCCCAGTCCACCCGCGAGGGGCGGAGACCGGCGCGAAGGCCTGGTCGGAGTGGCGACGGGCGCGACATGACTGTTCTCAGGGTCGACGCGGGTCAGTCTGTCCTTGAGGCCGGCCGCCCGACGGACCCGCCGATTTGGGCCGGACGACCCACCTGACGAGCCAGTTGTGACCGTTTCGAGCAGGTCAGTCCACGTGGGGGGGTCGCCCACCCGGCCGAGAAGGCGAGCGGCGAGCAGGGGCGTACCGAACCCCGTCGCCCGGGCACGGGCTGGCGCACCCGACCTCCGGACGGTAAGGCTGACCCTCGACGCCAACCGGGGGGACCATGCCATGGCGGCCGATCATCGGGCCATCGATTGTTGGGTGAACGTCACCATGGGCGACTCCGTGCCACCGGAGTTCCTGCAACGGGTCAAGGACGACTACTTCAAGGGTGGGGACGACTTCTTCAAGAGCCTCACACCCGACGAGACGATCGAGGCCATGGACCAGGCGGGGGTCGAGCGGGCGGTGCTGGTGGTGGAGGCGCGTCGGCCGTCGGCCAAGATCTTGGAGTTCGTCGAACGGTTCCCCGATCGTTTCTTCCTGGCCGCCATGATCGACCCCACCAAAGGCATGCGGCCCTTGTGGGCGCTCCGGGAGATGGTCGAGGAATACCCCGTCATCATGGCCAAGGCGGTGCCCTTCGGAATCGACGTGGCCCCCAGCGACGCCGTCTACTACCCCCTCTACGCCACGTGCGTCGAGCTCGACCTTCCGCTCACCATCAACACCGGGCTACCTGGACCTCCCATGCCGGGCGAGTGCCAACACCCCATCCACCTCGACCGGGTCTGCTACCGCTTTCCTGAGTTGCGCGTGGTGATGGCGCATGGCGCCGATCCCTGGTGGGACGTCGCCATCCGCCTGATGATCAAGTACGCCAACCTGTCCTTGATGACGTCGGCCTACTCCCCCAAGTACTTCCCCGACGAACTCATCCACTTCATGAACACCCGCGGCCAGGACAAGGTCATGTTCTCGTCGGACCACCCGGTGCTCTCGATGCAACGGTGTATCAGCGAGGCCGAACAGCTCGATCTGCGTGACGGCGTGCTCGACAAGTTCCTACGAGCCAACGCCGACCGGGTGTTCTTCGCCGAACGAGATCCGCATCCGCGAAAGAGCTACCTGCGATGACCGGCCAGCTCCCCGATCACTACCAACAGCTGCGACTCCGGTCGCGGCCGGACGGGCTGGTCACCGATACCGATGTGGAGTTGACCACCAGTCCGATGCCCGAGATCGACGACGGTCAGGCGCTGGGCCAGGTCCTGGCTCTGGGTATGGACGCCGCCACCCGCAGCTGGCTCCAGGAAAGCGACGGGTATCTCCCCGCCGTCGAAATCGGTGACGTGGTCCGGGGTGCCGGGGTGGCACGGGTGGTGGCTTCGCGCCATCCCGACTACGAAGTCGGTTCGATCATCTCGTGCCTGACCGGTTGGCAGGAATGGCTGGTCATCGAACCGGCCGTGTTCCCCACGGTGTGGGCCCCCGACATGGACCCGCTGGCCAACCTGGCCATACACGGTGGCCCGGGCGCCGTGGCCTACATCGGCCTGCTCGAGGTGGCCGACATCGCCGAGACCGACACGGTGGTCGTCTCGGCTGCGGCCGGGGCCACCGGGGTGCTGGCCGGCCAGATCGCCAAGATCCACGGCTGTCGCACCGTGGGCATCGCCGGCCGCGACGACAAGTGCACCTGGCTCGTCGACGAGGTCGGGTTCGACGTCGCCATCAACCGCCGCACGGCCGACCTCAACGCCGAGCTCAAACAGGCCTGCCCGGGCGGCGTCGACGTCTACTTCGACAGCGTCGGTGGTGAGATCCTCGACGTCGTGCTGCGCCGACTCGCCATCGGGGGTCGGATCGCCTTGTGCGGCGCCATCTCCAGCTATCTCGACGAACACCGTCCCCCCGGGCCGGCCAACTATCAGAACCTCATCGGTCGCCGGGGCCGCATGCAGGGTTTCTTGATGATGGACTACATCGACCGGATGCACGAGATCTCGGCCGTGCTCGACGGCTGGGTGGGCGACGGTCGGCTCACGTCGCACTGCGACGTACGCCATGGGCTCCAGGCGTGTCCCGAGGCCCTCAACGCCCTCTTCACCGGCGCCAATCGAGGGAAGTCGGTCGTGACCCTGGTCGACGGGCTCGATGACTCGTCGGCGGGAGGCCTGACCTGACCGCCACCACTCCGATCACCGGTGACCACTGGCGGCGCTTCGCGGTGGTGGCCGGTGGGGTTGTCGCCGCCACCCTCAACTTCTCGGGTGTCTTCGTCAGTTTCCCCCTGATCGAGGAGACGTTCTCCGACACCAGCCGTTCCACCCTCTCCTGGGGCCTCACCGGCTACTCGATCACGGTGGCCACCCTCATGGTTCCGGCCGGGTGGCTCACCGACCGACTGGGCGCCCGCCGACTGTTCCTGGCCGGTGTGACAATGCTCGGGGTGGGCACCGTGGTGGTGGCCCTGTCGGTGGCCCCGTGGATGTTCATCGGCGGCCGCATCATCCAGGCGGTGGGTTCGGGCATCGAGATCCCGGCCGGCACGGTGTTGATCCTGGCCATCTTCCCCGAAGGTCGGCGCCAGACCGCCATGGGATCGATCTCCGCGGTCGGCGGGGCGGCGGCCGCGCTCGGCCCGGCGCTGGGTGGACTCCTACTGGCGATCGGCGGTTGGCGGTTCACGTTCCTGGCTGTGGCCCCGGTGGCCTTCATCACCGTGTTCCTGGCTCGCACCCGCTTGCCCGACACACCCCGCTCCGACGATGACGAACCCCCGGACGTGATCGGCGCCCTGTTGTTGATGACCGGCGTCGCCCTGCTCACCCTGGCCATCTCCCAAGGTGGATCGTGGGGGTGGTCGAGCCCTGCGGTGCAGGCCTGCCTGGTGGGGTCGGTGGCGTCGATCGCGATCCTGTTGTGGCGATCGGGGCGGCACCCGGCGCCCATCATCGACCTCGACCTCTACCGGATCAGTGACTTCCGCCTGGCCAACGGGCTGTCGCTGCTGTACCTGGGTGCCTTCGCGGGCACCTACTTCGCCATGATCCAGTTCCTCCAGAACGTCTGGGATCTGTCGCCGTTGCAGGCCGGCCTGCTGGCCGCAGTGGTACCCATCTGGGGCGGTCCGTTGTCGTTCATGGCCGGTGCCTGGGCCGACCGCATCGGCCCGCGGCCGCTCATCGTGGCCGGCATGGTGTGTGGCGGTACCGGTTCGGTGGCCCTGGCCATGGTGATGGACGACGAACGCCGCATCGGTGCGTTCGTGGCCGCCACCTCGCTGTACGCCATTGGTGTCGGGCTCTCGTTCGCACCCATCGCCGGGGCGGCCGTCACCCAACTCGATCCCGGCCGATTCGGCATCGGCAGCGCGGTCTTCCGGATCACCCAGGAGGTCGGCTCGGCCATCTCACTGGCCGTGGTGGTGGCCATCTTGGCCGGCGACGGTTCCACCGCGGCCGACTACACCCCGGTGTTCTGGTTGGCCGCGGTGATCTGTGCCATCAGCCTGGTGCTGGCCCTGCGCCTCGAACGGCGCTGACGGCTCAGGGAGCGACGGAGGAGTCGGGAACCCACGCTCCGTGGAAGCCGTGGGGAACCCGCCGGGGCAACTCGACCCGCGCCACTTCGTCGCCTCCGAAGTCCTGGGCGTCGAGGATGACCAGATCGCTGCGGTCGACGTTGGCGTCGTGCACCAACACCATCAGCCAGCCATCGTCCTCGGCCGAGGAGTCCTCCTTGGGCACGAAGATCGGCTCGGCGCCACCTCGGCCCGGCCCGTGACGATGCTCGGTGACCTGACCGGTGTCGTAGTCGGTCTTGTAGGTCGCCCCGTGCAGATCGGATCCTTCGATCGGTCCTCCGGCGGTGTAGCCGTAGCGGTGCCGCCGGGTGCCGACCCGGGGATCGTGTCGGGGGAACTCGTGAAACCGGTCGTCGATGCGTTCGGTCTTGGTGATGCGCGCCTTGGGGTCGATCGTCCAGCGATCCAGGGTGGGGGTGGCGTCACCGAACGGGCCGTTGAGGTCGTGCTCGAAGATGGAGTCGTAGGAGCAGACGTCGACCACCACCTGCCCGTCGTCGGTGTCGTAGGCGTTCACCGGGTGGAAGACGTATTGCATGGGCGCGTCGCACCAGACGATGTCGTCGGCGGTGTCGGCGGACCGAGGCAACAGCCCCACCCGGGCGGGGTGCTCGGGGTTCCAGCGGAAGGGGAAACGCTCCTGCATGGCGAGCTCGATGTCGACCGTCACCGGCAGGTCGTACACCAGCCCGTAGTTCTGGGTGAGTGACATGTCGTGGATCATGGGCATGTCGGGCACCGGCACGTCGATGACCTTGGTGACGACGCCGTCGGCGCCCACGACCACGTACTCGACATGGTCGACCAGGTCGGGCCAGGTGTAACAGACCGCATGCAGCTCGCGCGAGGCCGGGTCGTACTTGGGGTGGGCAGTGAACCCATTGGGCAGCGTGCCCCCGAAGTCGTCGAAGGCAACGGTGTCGAGGTCGTAGGTGAGTGTCATCGGCACCCCACCGGCTTCGACCATTGCCCAGGTCTTGCCGGCAAAACCCCCGACGCTGGTGTTGGGACCGGCGCTGCCGAACTCGGAGCGTTGGGGTCCAACCGGGTCGGCCTCGCCGAGCAGCTCGGTCTCGCGTTGACCGCGCACCCACCGGTTCCGGTACCACTCGGCTCGACCGTCACGCAGACGAAGGCCGTGCACCATCGCGTTGCCGATGAACCAGTGATGGATGGCCGGGTCGACCTCACCGATCGGGTTGGGACCGTTCCTCAACCACCGCCCCTCCAACTCGGCGGGGATGGTTCCCACCACAGGGAGGTTCTCGGCGGTTGTCTCGTCGGGAACCGGGGCACAGTTTCCGGTCAGATAGAGGTTTTCGGTGACAGCCATGATGCTCCTTCGTTGTCGGCAGTCTTGTCGTTTCGGGTTCGGTTGTCGTCACAGAGGCAACGAGCGGGCCAACTCGGTCACTTCGGATCGAAGGTCGGCCAGTTCTTCATGGGTCGGGACGTCATCGGAGTCGGTTTCATCGAGATCGATCCACTCGACTTCGAGCTCTTCGGGGTCGCTCTCGGAGATGCCCACCCGATCGTGGATGCGTCGGAGCCAGTCGGGCAACCACCAGTTGGCGTCGCCGGCCAGCTTCATCAACGCCGGCACCAGCGTCGCTCGGACGATGCTGGCATCGACCAACACGGCCACTCCCAACCCCAGCCCGAACAGTTTGATGAACGTGATCTGACTGGTGGCGAAGGCGAAGAAGGTGACGGCCAGCAGCAGCGCCGCCGCAGTGACGATGCGGCCGGTTCGTTCCAGGCCCGAGGCCACGGCGGCCTCGTTGTCGCCGGTCTTGTCGTAGTCCTCCTTGATCCGGCTGAGCAGGAAGACCTCGTAGTCCATCGACAGGCCGAACGCGATGCAGAACATGAGGATCGGCGTGGTGACATCGGTCAGGCCGGTGGCGGTGAAACCCAACAGGTCGGCGCCGTTGCCGTCCTGGAACACCCAGACCATGGCTCCAAAGGTGGCGGTCAGCGACAGCAGGTTCAACACGATGGCCTTGAGCGGCACCAGCAGCGACCCGAACATCAAGAACAACAACACGAACGTCGAGAGGCCGATCCATGCCGCCGCCCACGGGATGCGGGAGAAGATCGCCTCCTTGGTGTCGATGAGACTGGCCGATTCACCCCCGACCATCGTGTCGGTGAACGGTGCCTCGAGGTCTCGGATGGTGTGGACCATGGCCTCGCCCTCGGCCGAGATCGGTTCGACGGTGGGCACCACGTTGAACCACGTGGCGTCGGCGCTGCTGTGGCGAATGAGGGTGGGGTCGGGCCCCACCACCCGCACTCCCCCGACGTAGCGACCGGTGGCCGCGTCGACCCGAGCCACGTCGTCGACACTCGACAGCGTGACGGCGAAACGGTCGGTGCCGGCCTCGTCGACGGCCCCGACGGCCACCACCGGGAAGGCAGCCGATTCGTTCGAGTCGAAGTCCTCACGGATGATCTCGGAGACCTCCCGCACCGGGTCGCCCTCGGGAAGAACCCGGTGATCGGGTGTCCCCCATGCCACCCGCAGGAACGGGAGCCCGAGCAGTACGAGGAAGGTGATGACGGTGATCGCCACGAGCACCGGTCGCCGCATCACGGTGGTGGCCATGCGGTGCCAGAAGCCCTCCCCCGCGGGGTGTTCGGGTCGTTTCCATAGCTGCAGGCGGTCGACGCGGGGGCCGAGGGTGGCCAGCACGGCGGGCAAGGTGATGACCGAGGCGACCATCGCCACCAGCAGGACCCCGATGCCGGCGTAGGCGAAGGACCGCAGGAAGTAGAGCGGGAAGACCAGCAGCGCCATCAACGACACCGCCACGGTGAGGGCGCTGAAGGCGACGGTTCGTCCGGCGGTCTCGACGGTGCGGATCACCGCGCCGTCGACCGATCGACCGGCCGCCAGCTCCTCCCGAAAACGCGAGACCACGAAGAGGCTGTAGTCGATGGCCAGACCCAAGCCCATGGCGGTGACCAGGTTCAGCGAGAAGATCGAGACATCGGTGAAGCCGGTGGTGACGTACAGCACGAAGAAGGCACCGAAGATCGCCATCACACCCACCCCCAGCGGGAGCAGCGCCGCCACGATGCCGCCGAACACACCGATCAACAGGATCAGGGTGATGGGGATGGCGATGGCTTCAGCTCTGGCCAGATCGCCCTCGATGGTGGCCCCGACCTGCTCGAACAACTCGGCCGGGCCCCCCAGTTCGACGGTGAAGCTGCCCTGGTCGCCCGTGTGGGTGGCGGACAGGTCGGCCAGGATGTTGGACCACTCGGCGTTGGAGTCCTCGTCGCCCGGAATTCGGGCCAGCACCAGTGCTCGGGTGTCGTCGACACTCCTCAGCGGCGGGGCCGAGTCGAGCGACCAGTAGCTGGCCACATCGTCCAGGTCGCCTCGATCGACCAGCGACTGGGTGAAGGCCAGTCCTCCGGCGACAACGTCGGGGCTGTCGACGGTCGCATCGGCGTCGTCGACGGTGACCAGGAACACCACCGATGGTGACCCGGTGCCGAACTCGGTTTCGAGCAGCTCGACGGCTTGCACCGACTCGGCCGAGTCCTCTTCGAAACCGCCGGTCTGGAGCCGGGGGAAGACTCCCACACCCACCACGGCGGCCACGATGAGACCGATCACACTGCCCACGAGCAGCCGTCGCCGCCGGCGAACGATCGCCTCTCCCAGTCGGGTGAACAATCCTCGGTGCATGGTGGGACTCCCCTGTTCGGTGATGAAGTCGACGAGTTGGTGTACAACCGTCAACTCATGGAGTTGTGTTTACGCTCGTCAACACACACTTGTCAACCTATAGTTGACGTGATGTCGGTCACGTCTCGCCCCCGAAACCCACGC
>JBPCTQ010000060.1:0-4306 GCA_051011595.1 Acidimicrobiales bacterium | reverse complement strand
GGGCCCGCATGATCCGGTCACGGGTGACCTTGGCCAGGATCGACGCAGCGGCAATGGAGAGGCTGTGGGCATCACCCTTGACGATCGTCTGGGCGATCCCTCCACCGACGAAATCCCACTTCCCGTCGAGCAGCACCCGGTACGACGGCTCGTCCAACTGGTCCAGAGCCCGTCGGGTGGCCAGCCGCTGGGCCTCGGACATTCCCAGCTCGTCGCACTCCTGCGCACTGGCGTGTCCCACCGCCCACCATCGGCACCACTCGGTGATGCGGTCGAATAGGGCCTCGCGTTCAGGTTCGGTGAGCATCTTCGAATCACGGATCTTGTAGATCCGACGATCGCGGGGCACCACCACCGCGCCGATCGTGAGCGGGCCGGCCCACGCCCCTTTGCCGACTTCGTCGATGCCCACCACCGTTTCGTGGCCCTGGTCCCAGAGCGCCCGTTCGATCCGGAGGCCGGGCGACTTGCGCTTGAGCGACGATCGCAGCGGAGGAGCGGTGCCGGCGGCCATCAGTCGACGGTGGCGATGACGGCCACCTCGGCGGTGTCGACCTCGGTGTCGAGAAAGGCGGTCACCATCTCGGCCAGGACGGTCTCGGTGGTGAGGCGGAGCCCGAAGGCCAACACGTTGGCGTCGTTCCACCGCCGAGCGCCGCGGGCGGTCTCGGCATCGGTACACAACGCGGCCCGGATACCGGCCACCTTGTTGGCCGCGATGGACACGCCGGTACCGGTCCAACAACACACCACACCGCGGTCGGCCTGCCCGTCGGCGACGGCCTGCGCGACCCGGCGGCCGGCGTCGGGCCAGGGATCGCCGTCGGCCACTACCAGCACCTCGTGACCGTCGTCGGTCAACCGAGCACAGACCGAACGAGTCAGGTCGGTGACCTCGTCGGTGCCGAAGGCGATACGCACGCCGCGAACCTACCCCGTCGGTCAGCCGAACGACTGCCCCGGTTCGACGGCCGAGGCCCCGCCCGAACCGGGTGCACCCAGGAGCGCGTCTCCCTGTTCGTCGACGGAGCTCCAGGACGGGTCGAGGGCCGAACAGCGCAGTCGACAATCACCGGCGTCGGGCCAGGGGTCTCGTTCCCACAACAGCGCCGGCCGATCACCGTGCCACCGGACCGAGAAGGACAATGGCCCATACGGAGTGGGCAGCTCGCGGATGTCGACGGGTTGGCCGAACCATGTGGAGTCGGCGGCGGACAACAAGTCGAGCCCATCAGCGGCGGCTCGGGCCAACCCATCGACCGCTCCGACCACGGCGGCGGCGGCCGCCACTGGATCAGTCAGGGCTCCCGGAGACGACCATGCGGGAACCGACCACGGTGCCCAGTCGCTCAGGACCGCTTCGGCGCTGTCGGGCTGGTCGAGACGGCGGAGCAACACACCGAGGGGCCCCACCGATCGGAGGGCTTCATCGTCGGCCCCTGACACACCTCGCCGGACGTTCTCGACAGCCCATCCCAGATACTCGTCGAACCACTCCGGGTGCGGGTCGGCGGCGGCCCGGGCGATCACTGCGGCCGCCCCGGCCTGGTCGTTGGCTCGAACCGCGGTGTGGGCCAACCATGCATCCAGGTCGTCCGGTCCGGCCGGGTGTCCGGACCGAACCAGCGCCTCGAGCACGCGGGCCTGCTCGACCGGCGTCCACTGTTCGGCTCCCTGGGGCGACCGGTCGACCCGGGCGGCCGTCACCAACAGGGTGGCCAGGTCCTTGTCGAAGTCGGCCGAGGCGCCGGGCCATTCCAGACGCGGGCCGAGGTCGAGGTGAGCGGACCACCCCGCGCTCACCTGCTCGAGCGACGGCAGGTTCGCGAACACAGCAGGGGCGACCGCCCCCACCGCCACCCGCGCCACCGCGGTGTGGGCCAAGGGCATGATCATCGCCACAGTGGCCATGCCGTCTTCGCAACGCTGATCGAACGACCCGGGTTCAGCGGAGGCGAGGTCGGTGAGCCGCTCACTCACATCGCAGGCGGCGTCACCCCCCACCACGGACGCCGGCATCCGGTCGAACACCAATCCGGGGTTCCCGTCGACCCACAACGAGGAGCCATCGACTCGGAGCTCAGCTATGCGGCCGGACCGGTGCAGCTCGAAGGGCCGCACAACCACAGCCAAGGCCACCGGAACCGCACTGCGGTTCTCGAACTCGAGCACGACGGCAGCCGGATCCGATTCGCAGGCGCCGGCCCGCTGCACGATGTCGCCACCGGGCACGCGCATGGCGGTTTCGGTGACCGGTCCCGACCCCGACTGCTGCTGGCGGACGTTGACCTCCGAACCAGATCGGTGCCACCGATCCTCGGCCCCGACCCACCACTCGACCGTCCAGGAGGTCGCCGACAACTGCACGGTGCCGTGATCGTCGATGATGGCCACCGGGCCCGATCCGGTTGTCCCGAGGAGCCGGGTCTCACCCAGGGTCACCGCACCCGAGCTGGGATCGAGACGGCGGGGCCAGACCCACGTGGGTCCCGGCTCGGTCTGCTCGTGCTCGTGGGCGCGACGGCTCCCGAGACGCTTCGCGAGCCAGGTCACTCGAGCTCGAACCCGATCTGGCGTTTGAGCAGGCCTCGGTAGGCATCGCTGGCGGTGCGACCGTCCTCGACGACGGCACACACCTCGGCCGCGATCGGGGTCTCGACCCCGAGCTCGGCGGCCAGGTTCATCACCACCCGAGCGGACTTCACACCCTCGGCCACCTGGTTCATCTCCTCGATGATCTGCTCGATCGTCTTGCCTTTCCCCAACTCCTCGCCGACGTGCCGGTTGCGGCTCTGCGTCGAGATGCACGTGGCCAACAGATCGCCCATGCCGGCCAGACCGGCGAAGGTCTGCTGCTCGCCGCCCATGGCCACACCCAGTCGGGTGAGCTCGGCCAGCCCGCGGGTGATGACCGCGGCCCGGGTGTTGTCGCCGGTACCGAGTCCATCGGCCATCCCCGACGCCAGGGCGATGACGTTCTTCAGCGCCCCCGCGATCTCGCTGCCCACCACGTCGCTGTTGATGTAGACGCGGAACAGATCGGTGGAGAACACCTCCTGGAGGCGCTCGGCGACGTTGAGATCCGACATGGCGATGACCGCCGCGGCGGCGTGACCGTCGAGGATCTCCTTGGCCAGGTTGGGGCCCGTGAGCACCCCGGACGGATGACCGGGGAGAACCTCGTCGATGACCTCGGTCATCCGGAGCCGAGTGCCCTGTTCGAGGCCTTTGGCCAGGCTCACCACCGGCACCCAGGGACGCAGATGGGGCTTCACCTCTTCGAGCGTGGACCGGAATCCGTGGCTGGGAATACCCATGACCAACACATCGGCGGCACCCACGGTGGCGGCCAGGTCGGTGGACGCCTTCAGGTCGACGTGCAGGTCGCGATCGGGCAGATACCGGCTGTTGCGGTGTGTGGTGTTGATGTCGTCGACCACGTCATCGCGTCGGGCCCACAGGGTGGTGGGGGCGTTGTGGGCGGCGATGTGGGCCACCGTGGTCCCCCACGAACCGGCCCCCACGACAGCAACGTTGATCGTCATGAGCCCACCCTACTGGGCGGCCGGAGGCGGGCCGGTCGGCGAGCGGCGGCACCGTCCCTACACTGCGGGGGTGTCGAGCCGGCCATCAGAAGTGCCCCCGTACAAAGCAGTGGTGCTCATACCTCTGAAAGGCTTCGATGTGGCCAAGGAGCGACTGGCTCCGGCCCTCGATCCCGACGAGCGGGCCCGATTGGCCCGCCGTATGGCCGACATCGTCGTGGATGCCGCGACGCCGCTTCCCGTGGTCATCGTGACCGACGACGCCGAAGTGGCCAGCTGGGCCGACCGTCGTGGCGCCCGGATGTTGTGGCGACCCTCACGAGGCCTCAACGACGCCGTTCAACACTCCGTGGCCTGCCTGGCCACCGAAGGCATCGACCGGGTCATCGTGGCCCACGGCGACCTCCCGCGGGCCAAGGGGCTGAGCCCCATCGCCGACTTCGACGGCGTGACGCTGGTTCCCGATCGGCATGAAGACGGCACCAACGTCTTGTGTGTTCCCGCGGCCTGCGGATTTCGATTCGCGTACGGGCCCGCCTCGTTCCACCACCACCACGACGAGGCCGTCCGTCTGGGTCTGCCGATCCGCGTCGAACGCAATGCCGCGCTCAGCTGGGACATCGACAACCCCGACGATCTCGAAGGGCTGGCCAGCTTCATGATCGCCGAGTACTGAACCACCCATGTCCACGGTCTCCACCACCTTCGCCACCCCCGCTTCGGCACTGGCCATCGCCGCGCACCCCGACGATGCCGAGTTC
>JBPCTQ010000059.1:0-5195 GCA_051011595.1 Acidimicrobiales bacterium | reverse complement strand
CCGCCGGTCGGCCGGAAAGGCGCCTCCGGCGCAGCCGCAGGCGGGTCGAGGAGCACCACGTCCCTGTAGGCCGATCCGGCTCCGCCGGTCGGCCGGAAAGCCACCAGCGGAAGGTGGCCGGCGACGTTGCGAGCCCCAGCGAGCAACTCGAAGGAACTCCAGGAACCCGAAGGGTTCGAAGAGTTCCCCGGATCCCGCCCCGCGGGATAGATCAGTCTTCTTCAGCGGCCAGTTGGCGCAGGAACTGTTTGGCCAGGGCGTTGTTCATGCTGAACAACATCTTGGCGCTGCGGTCGGTTGCCCCTTTGGTGGCCCGACCGATGAAGGTGCCGTCGGTGGCTTTGGCCAACACGTCGAGACCGTTGATCACCCGGTCGCGGGTGGTGTCGGTCATCTTGTAGCCCATCTCGGTGAGGCCGGCCACCACTTCGGAACCGGCCAGCTCGCCGGGGGCGGCTTCGGCCAGCAGCCGCAGCGAATCCTTGGTGATGGCGGCCGACTGGTCGACCACCCCGGCCACCGAGGGGCCCTCGGCTTCGGTGGAAGCCAACCAGGCCCGCACCTGGCTGACCAGCTCGTCGTGGGTGGCACCTTCGAATCGGAGTTCTGGCATCGGGTGTGACCCTACCCGGTGGGGACGGCTGCAGTGATCTGCTGCCATGCGTTCTCGACGTGGCGACGCTCGGTGCTGGTCGCACCGATGGCCACACGCAACACCAATCGATCGTCGAGACGGGTGTGGGTGAGGTACAGCTGACCCGACTGGTTGCAGGTGTCCATGATGGTCTGGTTCATGGCGTCGCCACCCGTGTGGCGGAAACACACCAGGCTCAGCGGCGTCGGTGCAGCCAACTCGAAGTCGGGATGGGCCTCGACCCACTGGGCCAACTCGTGGGCCAGCGCGACATGGCGTCGGATGTGGGCTCGGAGCCCCTCCAGGCCGTAGCTGCGAATCACGAACCACAACTTCAGGGCGCGAAACCGCCGGCCCAGCGGCACCTGCCAATCCCGGTAGTCGATCACCCCTCCGGTGTCGGAGGCCGCGTTGCGCAGGTACTCGGGGAGGATGCCCAGGGCCGCCACCAGGGGTGCGGCGTCGGCCACGTACATCAACGTGCAGTCGAAGTTGGTCAACAACCACTTGTGGGTGTTCACCACGTAGCTGTCGGCCCGATCGAGACCGTGGTTCACGAACCGCAGCTCTTCGCACACCGCCGCAACACCCGCGTAGGCGCTGTCGACGTGCAGCCAGACGTCGTCGGCCACCACCGTTGCGATGTCGGCCACGGGGTCGATGGCGGTCGACGATGTGGTTCCCACGGTTGCCATCACCATGAACGGGATGAACCCGGCGGCACGGTCGCGGGCCATGGCCTCCTCCAGGAGGTCGGTCCGCATGGCCTGATCGTCGTCGGTCCCCACCAGCCGAAGCTGGTCGGCTTCGAATCCGGCGATCCGGACCGCTTTGGCCAACGACGAGTGGGCATGTTCGCTGGTGTACACCCGCAGGTCGGCCATGGAAGCGCCGGCCGATCGCGATCGGTCGCGCGCCGCCAGCAGGGCACACAAGGTGGCGCTCGACGCACTGTCTTGGATGACACCGCCGCCGGCACCGTCGGACCGGAACCGCTCGGGCAGGTCGAGGGCCGACATCATCCAGTCGAGCATGTGGGTCTCGAGTTCGGTGCACGCCGGGCTGGTGGCCCACAACATGCCCTGCACCCCCAGGCCGGCCGACAGGAACTCGCCGAGCACCGAAGGCGGCGAGGCGTTGGCCGGGAAGTAGGCGTAGAAATCGGGCGACTGCCAGTGGGTGAGACCGGGCACGATGATGCGGTCGACGTCGGCGAGGATGGTGTCGAAACCCTCGCCCTGTTCGGGCGGTCCGGCCGGAAGCTGCGCCCGCACCTCCCCTGGCTCCACCGGGCTGAGCACCGGGAGCTCCTCCACTCGCTCCATGTAGTCGGCAATCCACTCCACCAGGTCGTGGCCCGCGGCGCGGAACTGGTCAGGAGTCATGGGTGGGGTCGGGATCGTCGCGCCCGAGGGGATCGCGGTCATAGGCCAGCCCGTCATCGAGACCCAGGCCGATGCTCAACAGCTGGCGCAGCATGGCGGCCGTGGCGCCCCATACCGTGTCGCCGTAGAGCTCGAAGAAGGTGAGCGGGCGGTGCACCTGCCCGCCGGGGAACAACCACTGCTCTTCTCGGTAGACCTCGTCGAGCAGCAGCTCGGCCACCCGCACATGGCGGATGGTCTCCACCTCGTCGAGCGACGGCACCAAATGCGGTCGATCACCGAGGTCGGCCACGAACGGGTGTATGAGCGATCGGCTACCCACGGTGACGAACCGGTCGAGCTCACCGATCCGGGTGGGCTGGTCGGGGTCGAGGCCGATCTCCTCCTGGCTCTCACGAACGGCGGTGTGCCAGAGGCTGGCGTCGCCGTCGTCGTGACCACCACCGGGGAAGCTCACCTCCCACCGATGGCTGCGGAGTTCGGCCGAGCGCCGGGTGAGCACCACGTAGAGCTCGCCCTCGAACGTGTACAGCGGCACCAATACCGCCGAGCGGCGGGTCTGGTCGACCGAGCGACCGATGACCGCACCATCACCCCGGGTGTCGAGCGTGGTCCGCAGCTGCTCCAGGTTGAGGTGGCGATCGGCGGCACCCAGGTGGGCCCAGGGTGCGGGAGCTCCCGGCCGCCAGTCATCGGGCCGGGGGATGTGCTGCGGGCCGCCCCGACCGCTCAGGATTGGTCGCCCGCCTCGCCCGCCAGAGAGGCCAACAGGTCACCCAGACCGCTGGTTTTGAGGTTGGCCAGAGTACGCCCGGGTGTGGTCTCTCCCCGCTCCCATTCGTTCCATTGCGACAACAACTTGGTCGGGTCAGGGATGGGTTTGTCCATGGGCCGAGGATACCGAGGCACCCACGCTTCGATCACCCTGGCTCCGTTTGTCTATCCTCGAGTGATTTCAGTATCTGACGATCAGGAATGGGTCATTGACCTCATGTTGTGAAAGACACCCATTTCTACTCTTGGTGAAGATCCCCGATCGATGGAAGCTCATGACCGTACGAACCCACACCCGATCCATCCGCCTCGTCGTGGCCTTGACGGTGGCGGCGCTGACCGCTGCCCTGCTGGGAACCATCGAGGTGAACCCCGCTGGGGCGGGAGTCGACCACGGTGCCCTGGTGGCCGAGCAGCCCCGCCTCGACACCCCCGACTTCGAGAACGGCATCGTGCATTCGGTTCGCCAGATCGGCGATCGCATCTTCGTCGGGGGGTCGTTCACCCAGATCACCAAGGCTGACGGCACCACGGTCAACCAGGCGTACATGGCGGCGTACAACGCCCACACCGGCGCACTCGACGAGAGCTTCGCTCCGGTGTTCGACAGAGAGGTCCGATCCATTCACGTCGCGGCCGGAGGGGCCGCCATCTTCGTAGGCGGCAAGTTCAACAACGTCAACGGTTTCCATCGCACCAAGATCGCCAAGCTCGACATGGCCGGCAACACCCTGGCCGCGTTCCGGGCCAACGCCTCGGCGGTGGTCACCGGGCTCACCGTCGGCAACGGAAACGTCTACCTCACCGGATCGTTCAAGAAGGTCGACGGTGTCGACCGGCTCTACCTGGCCGCGGTCGACTCGGTGACCGGCGCCGTCGACCCGAACTTCGACATCCCGCTCAGCGGGCCGCTCGGTGTGGGCAACGCGATCGGGGGCAAGGAGGTCGACATCACCTCGGATCAGTCGACGCTGCTGGTGGTGAGCACGGCCCGCCAGTTCGATGGACTCGACCGCTATGGCCTGGGGCTGATCGACCTCACCGGGCCCACCGCAGAGGTGTCCCCGTGGCGGACTCGGCTCTATCAGGACAACGTTCATCGCTGCTCGGGCGGCTGGCTACAGCTGCGTGACGGCGAGATCTCACCCGACGACAGCTACTTCGTGGTGGTGAGCAAGGGCCACGACCGCCCGCCCGCGTGCGACACCGCCGTGAAGTTCCCGATGACCGCCGACCCCGACAACAACACCGACCCCCACTGGGTGTCGCGCCACTTCGACAGCGTCTACTCGGTGGCCATCAGCGATGTGGCGGTGTACACGGGCGGCCACTTCCGCTACATGGAGTCGCCGACCTCGCCGGATCCGTGGCCGGGCAACACCAACACCACCTACCTCAACCCTGCGGTGCTGGGCAGCGATGTGGTACCTCGCGAACAGATCGGGGCGCTCGACCCGGCCACCGGGAAGGCGCTCGACTGGGTGACCTCGACCAACTCGTTCCAGGCGGTGTTGGCGCTGGAGACGGCTCCAGCCGGGCTGTTGCTGGGTCACGACCGACAGCTCATCGGCAACTTCGACATCGGTCGCCACGGCGTGTTTCCCCTGGAGGTCGCCGACGCGGCCGATCCAACGGTCACCGTCGACGCTCCGAGTGAGAACAGTGTCCACGGCGAAGCGGTGACGATCACCGGGACGGCGGCCGACGACGTGAGCGTGATCGGGGTGTTCGTGGCCATCGTCGATCGGGACAACGGCACCTGGTTGCGTAGCGACGGAACGTGGGGGGCCTGGCAGAAGCTGCCGGCCACGGTCCTGTCCCCGGGAGCGCCCAGCACCGGGTACACGTTCGGGGTCACCCTGCCCGACGGCCGCTTCAAGGCCAAGGTGTGGGCGGTCGACAGCTCGGGCAAGACCACCACCCCCCGGGCGGCGCGCAAGTTCGAGGTCAACACGATCATCGACCTCGAAGACCCCACCGTGACCATCACCAACCCGGTGGCCGACAGTGTGATCGGCCCCAACCTCCTGCTAGGCGGTACGGCCAGCGACGACGTCGCCGTCGACGAGGTGTGGGCCGCGATCTACGACCGCGACGCCAAGTTGTGGCTACGGGTCGACGGCACCTGGGGAGCGTGGCAGAAGCTGCCGACCACCCTGAGTGCGGGCGGCACGCCCGACACCGGTTTCAACCTGACCCGGGTGCTGCCCGATGCTCGTTACAAGGTGAACGTCTGGGCCATCGACAGCTCGGGCAAGGACACCACCCCACGGGAGTCGGTGAAGTTCGAGGTCGCCTGACCCACCGTTCTGGCGGTCCCACGCGTCACAGGCGACGCGCCCCACCGCCAGTTCGCCCACCCCACCGTTCTGGCGGTCCCACGCGTCACAAGTGACGCACCC
>JBPCTQ010000058.1:0-3028 GCA_051011595.1 Acidimicrobiales bacterium | reverse complement strand
CGACGTCAGTCGTGGAGTCGACCACCACAATCGAAGCCGAACCGGCCGACGACACCGTGGCACCCACCCTGCGGGTTGCCCTGGTCGCGCTCGAGCACCTCGATCCCGCCGATCAGCGCATCACCTCACCGTCGGCGATGATCGCCATGGACTTGCTGCTGGACGGCCTCACTGCCATCGATGCCGAGACCGGCCATGTCGAGCCCGATCTGGCCCGGCGTTGGCAGGTGAGCGACAACGGGCTCCGATGGCGTTTCGACCTGGCGACCACGGGCGACAGTGATCAGCCGGCGGTCACCGCCGCCGACGTGAAGTGGACGCTCGAACGAATTGCCGACCTCGGCCAGCAGTCGATCCCCGGATCTTCTTTGGGGCCCGTCCTGGGGTATGCCGACGCGGCCCGCAGCGGCCAGTTCGTGGGGCTCGAAGGCGTCGAGGCCGTTCGGCCCGACCGACTGATGATCCGGCTCACCGAACCCTTCGCAGCGCTGCCGGCCCTGCTCGCCCATCCCACGTTCGGTGTTCTCCCCGAAGGCGTCGAGACGGTACTGATCGATGGTGATGAGGCCGACCGCCACTCGTCGACGTTCTCGGTTGAGTCGAGCTCTGACGATGGCCTTCAGCTCATCGCCGGGGACCGATACGACGGTGCCGTCGAACGGATCGAGATCGTGTGGGTCGACGATGATGCTGCCGCTGTAGCGGCGGTGGCCGATGGGTCTGTGGACCTGGCTCCGGCGGCGGTCGACCAGCGGGACCGAGTCGATGTCGCGGTGGTGGCGCCCTACGGCCAGACGGACTTCTTCGGCCTGAATCTCGGTCACCCTGACCTGGCCGATCCGGGATTCCGTCGAGCCATCGTCCAGGCCGTCGATCGGCGGCAGCTGGCCACGCCGGTGTCCGACGATGTGGCGACGCCGGTGACCGGTCTGATTCCCGCACCCGGCCGTGACGTGTGTGGCGACGCCTGCCAGTTTGATCCCGATGTGGCTGCGCAGACGGTGGAGTTCGTGTTCGGTGACGCCGTGGTGCCGACCATCGGCATCGACTACCTGGCCGACGACGAGGCTGAGGCGGCGATAGCCGAGGCGCTGGCGGGTGACCTCGAGGCAAGTGGTGTGCCCACCGAGTTGCGACCGGCCACGGTCATCGAGCTGGAAGAACGAATCGCAGCCGGAGAACACATGCTGTTCCGATTCGGATGGGTCCCCGGCTACCTCGACGACCAGGCGTGGATCGACTCGTTGTTCCGATCAGACGGTCCGGACAACGTCTTCAATCTGGCCGAGTCCGAGGTCGATGATCTGATCGCCGAGCTCTCGGCCGTCACCGATCCCGAGGACCGGCGAGCCATCGCCGAGGATCTCGAACGTGAGGTGCTCACCCAGTATGTGGTCCTGCCGGTGTTGGCTCGGCAACAGGTGATGGCTCGGGCCGAAGGCGTCGATGGTGTGGAGTTGCGATCCGACGGGACCTTCGATCCCGGCCTGGTCACGATCGACTGACGCCTGACCGTCGGCCAGACTGGGTGTCGATCCCGGGGGCCAGGCATGACGATTCCGACGACCATCGCCGAGTTCGACGTGGACTGGTTCAACCGGTTCTGCGAGCTGGGCAACGGTGTCGAGGTCAAGTCGGCCGATGCTGAGCGAATCGCGGTAGGGGAGGGGTTCATGGGCGAGTTGGCCCGAGTGACCCTCGGTTATGCCGGTCCGCCCGGGCCGAGCTCGGTGATCGTGAAGATCCCCACCACCGACAGCGGCCTCAAGCCGGTGGGAGTGATGCTCGGCGTCTACGAGCGGGAGAGCCGCTTCTACAACGAGGTGATGCCACATCTGTCGGTGCGAACCGCACGGTGTCTCTACAACGGCGCCGATGCGCCCACCGAGAGTTATGCCTTGGTTTTGGAGGATCTCGGGCACCTGGAGGGCGGCAATCAGGTGGCGGGGATGGGTATCGATCAGGCGCGAGCGTGCATACGGGCTGCGGCAGGCATCCACGGCCGGTGGTGGGATCACGACCTGCTGGTCGGGCTGGACTGGGTGCCGGCCCCCGACAACCCGGTCAACATGGGCTTGCAGGGTATGTACGAGGAGTCGTTCGATGCCTTGATGGAGCGTTGGGGGCATCTGTATCCGACGCAGATCAAGGCCGAGATCGAGCGCTACATCCCGCACATCTCGAGTTTCCTCGTCGGCCTGGGCGAGGCCGGGCGGACACTCACCCACAACGACTTCCGGCTCGACAACCTGTTCTTCGATGGCGACGAGGTGGTGGTGCTCGATTGGCAGGTGCTGGGTCTGGGCGACGGGATGGGTGACCTGGTGCCGCTGCTCACCACCAACATCTCCGAAGAGGTACGCCAGGCTCACGAAGCGGACCTGCTTCGGTTCTACTTCGACGAGATGCGCGCCCAGGGCTCGGGGACCTCCCACTTCGAGGACTTGGTGCGTATGTACCGCGCCAACCAGATGTTCTGGCTCATCAACTGGGGCAACAACGCCGCTCGGGCCAACCCCGGCGAGCGATCCGATGCGCTGATGGAGGCTGTGCTGCGTCGGTGCATCGCCGCCGCCGTGGAGCATCAGCCGTGGGAGGTCGCGTACGACGTGGACTGGCGGCCTCGCGCGGACTGACAGCGTGTTGGACCACGGCGGGGACCGGTAGACTCGGCGTTCGCCCGGCGCACCGGGCGAGCCACGTCGGAGTGGCGGAATTGGCAGACGCGCTAGCTTGAGGGGCTAGTGCCCGTTAAGGGCGTGGGGGTTCAAGTCCCCCCTCCGACACGTTTGGAAAAGCCCTGGTCAGAGCGTTTTCGCTCCCAGGGTGTTGGACGCAGGGTCTCGGTACGAATGATGGTCGCAGGCCTGTGACCTGGGGTTTTGTCGGGGTGTCGGAGGGGTGGACCGCCAGAAAACCGTCCACGGGTTGGCCGGAGTGAAAGTCCAGGTCAGGTGGCGTGCGGCGGGCAAGGGGTGTCGTTGTGCAAATGAATTGCTAATGCCGGCGTGCGCTTCGTCGGTCCGCG
>JBPCTQ010000057.1:0-3431 GCA_051011595.1 Acidimicrobiales bacterium | reverse complement strand
TCTGGATGGCGCCTCGCAGGCTGCCGTGGCGGGCGGTGGCCCCGTCGGCCGGGTTGGACAGCAGGTCGAGTTGTCGGTCGAGGTTGCCCACCAGCTCGGGTGGGGCCAGCATCCGCGACCGGGCGGCGGCCAGCTCGATGGCCAGCGGCAGGCCGTCGAGCTTCCGGACCAGCTCACCGATGGCCATGAGGTTCTCTTCGTCGATCGGCCAGGTGGCACCGGCCGCCTCGGCTCGTTGCAGGAAGAGCTGTACTGCCGCCGCGTTCTTCACCGTGGTCGGCGTGCCGTCGCGTGGCAGCTCGAGCGGATCGACCACGTAGATGCGTTCGCCGTAGATCTGCAGCGGTGCTCGGCTGGTGGCCAGCACCGTGATGCACTCGCTGTCGTCGACCAGCTCGGCGGCCACGTCCGACGCCTGACGCAGGGCCGACTCGCAGTTGTCGAGCACCACGAGGGTGGGGGAGGTGGCCGCACTCAGTCGCAGCGCATCGATGGAGCCGAAGCCGTGTTGGGCCGCCACGACATTGCCGATGTCGTCGCGGTCGCTGGTGCCGGCCAGCTCGGTGAAGAGCACCCCGCCGTCGTATCGATCCGTGGCGCCCGCGGTGAGCTCGGTGGCCAGTCTGGTTTTTCCGATCCCGCCCGGTCCGACCAGCGTCACCACTCGGTGTTCGTCGAGGAGTGACACCACTTCGTGATGTTCGGATTGGCGGCCGACGAACGTCGTCATGACCGACATTCCGACATCTTCGCACCCCAGTCGCGATGCAGCGAAAACACGGGCGGAAACGCAGATCCAGGTCTTCTCCAGGTCTTCTCCATGACCTTCAGACGCCAATCCCGCATCGTGAAGGTTGCCCGCTGGGAGACCCCAGCGGAATCAAACCAAAAGGAATCGAAATGACCATCACCGAAACCCCCTCCCTCCCCAACGGCGTGAACGTCGAGGCCCTGCTGGGCGCCCGTGAAGCCTTCAAGGGCGACACCTCGCTCACCAAGTTCCAATGGCGGGCCCGCAACGAGTGGGTCAACGGCACCCACAGCCGGACCGTCATCGACGACTTCAGCGGTGTGGGCGGCCCCCAGGCCCACAAGGCCCCGGTGGCCCACGACGCCGATCACCCGGAGATCTTCGCCGCCGAGGACAACGGCTCCACGCCGGTCGAGTTCGTCCTCCACGCCCTGGCCAGCTGCCTCACCGGTGGTGTCGCCTCGGTGGCGGCCAACCGGGGAGTCACCCTCAACTCGGTCAGCTCGACCATCGAAGGCGACATGGATCTCCAGGGAATCCTGGGTATGGATCCCAACGTGCGCAACGGCTACAGCTGCGTGCGGGTCAGCTTCGAGATCGATGCCGATGCCGACGCCGACACGGTGCAGGGCCTGGTGGCCCAGTCCCAGAAGCGCTCGGCCGTCTACGACATCCTCACCGGCAACGTGCCCGTCGAGATCAACGTCGTCGCCAAGTGAGCACGGGGCGGATCGGGCCGATCGGACGGCATTTCCTTCCGATCGCCCTTCCGATCGGCCTCCGCCCCGCCTCCGTCTCTTTCGCCTCACCCAACACCACGTACTCAGGAGCCAGAACCGTGTCCATCGACACCACCGTCACCATCATCGGAGCAGGCCAGGCCGGACTGGCCATGAGCCGTTGCCTCACCGACCAAGCCGTGGACCACGTCGTGCTCGAACGGGGCCGCGTGGCCGAGCGCTGGCGCTCGGAGCGCTGGGACTCGTTGAAGCTCCTGACCCCCAACTGGATGAGCCGCCTGCCGGGCTGGCAGTACCAAGGGCCCGACCCCGAAGGCTTCATGTCGATGCCGGAGATCACCCGGTACCTCACCGACTACGCCAACTCGTTCTCGGCTCCCGTCCAGGACGAAACCACCGTCTTCCGGGCCCGCCAGACCGAAACCGGTTTCGAGCTCGAGACCAATCAGGGACTGGTCACCAGCCGCTTCTTGGTGGTGGCCACCGGTGCCGCCGCTGCACCCGCCATCCCGGCGATTGCCTCGGCCCTGCCCGCCGATGTGTTCCAGATCGCGCCCAAGTTCTACAAGAACCCCGACCAACTGCCCGATGGGCGAGTCCTGGTGGTGGGGGCGTCGGCCTCCGGCGTGCAATTGGCCGAGGAGATCCACGCCTCGGGCCGGCCCGTCACCCTGGCGGTGAGCGGTCACACCCGCATGCCCCGTACCTACCGGGGCTACGACATCCAGCTCTGGCTCGACCTGATGGGAGTGCTCGACCGCAGCTACGACACCTTCGGCGACCTCGAGGCCGCCCGGCGGGCTCCCTCGCTGCAACTGGTGGGTGGCCGCAACGGTGCGGACATCGATCTGGCCAGCCTGCGGGCCCAAGGGGTCGAGCTGGCCGGCCGCCTCACCGGGGTCGACGGCAACCGAATCAGCTTCGCCGATGATCTGCGGGGCACCATCCTGGCCGCCGACGACGCCAACCGCCGCCTGCTCGACCGTATGGACCGGTGGGCGGTGGAAACTGGGCTGCACGCCGAAATCGACCCGATCAGCCGTCCCACCCCGGTGTACGCCGGGAAGCCGGTTCGTCAGACCCGCGTGGGGTCGTCGGGGATCGGGACCGTGTTGTGGGCCACCGGCTACCGGCCCGACCACTCGTGGGTCGACATGGACGTGCTCGACGCGCGGGGCGACATCGAACACGACGGAGGCATCGTCACCCGGGCGCCGGGGATGTACCTGTTGGGTCTGCCCATGCTGCGCACCCGCAAGTCGACCTTCATTGACGGAGTCGGCGCCGACGCCCAGGCCCTGTGTGACGACCTGGTCGGCCGCCTGCACCGCACCGGCTCCCCAGCCGTCGCCTGACCGTTCTGGCGTCCCTCGTGCTGCTCTGGGCCGCACAAGTGACGCCAGATGGTGCGAGGGTCGTCGGGAACAGAGTTGTCAGCGCGGCGGCGCGGCATCGTCGGCAGTCGGGCGGGTCTTTGCCACCGCCCGCCACCAGATCGGGATCGTGAGGACCTGGGCGGCGGTGCCCCACACGGCCACACCGCGGGCGCCGTCGACCACCGCACCGATCGTGACGGCGGCCACGAAGGGCGCACTCGACCACAGCCGGGCATACAGCGCCTGCTGGGCCTGGTCTCGGCTGCGAAGGACTCCGGACGCGGCCAGACCCGGCGCCGAGGCGATCGTGAAGGCCACCATGGCCACCAGCACCGGTTCGGAGACAGTGCTCGAGTCGCCCAAGAGCTGGGCGAGGCTGGAATCGAACAGCGCCACGATGGCCAGCGCCGCGACGCCGGCGGCGACCATCGCCAGCAGGATCAGCCAGCCGAATCGTTCTATCGCCCCCGGATTCGTGGGCCGGGCCCTGGAACCTTCGGCCGTCAGGGCTTGGGTGAGTGCCACATAGAGAAGGGTGAGTGGTGCGGCGATCATCTGGGCCCC
>JBPCTQ010000056.1:0-2922 GCA_051011595.1 Acidimicrobiales bacterium | reverse complement strand
CGATGGTGTCGATCGGGTCGTCGTCGTCAGGCAGGGATCCGTCGGCTTCGATCACCAGACCCGACTCGGTTCGACACCGCGACGGTCCCGCCGAGACGCGGTGCAGCTGATATCGCGGGGTGGAGCGGCCCTGGGCGTCCATGACCCGATTGGCCACGGCGAAAACCTCGTGGGGGCCGACCACGTCGACCGGCTGCACACCTTCGTACAGCACGAACAGCATCCTGCGTTCCATGAACCCATGCTGACGCGGCCCCGTCGTGGCGTCAACGACACCTATCCCACCATTTCGGCCAAACGCCACTCAGGCGTGCATCGGCGCCCGGCGATCGGCCCACTGCACCTCGGCCTCGAGCTGGGCCGCCACCTGGAACAGCAGGTCCTCGCGGCCATAAGCCGACACCAGCTGCATGCCGATGGGCAGACCGTCGTTGCTGTGGGACAGGGGCAACGAGATACCCGGCTGTCCGGAGACGTTGAACGGAGATGTGAACGCGGCGTACGGAATCGAGCCGATGAGGCCCCGCATGGGGTCGGCGTCGGTCGGGGCCAGCTCGCCGATGGGCGGCGCCGTACGCATGCAGGTCGGGGTGAGCAACAGATCGTGCCCGTCGGACCACCACTCGGCGGCTTGCCGCCGGAAGGTCATCTGGGCCCCTTGCATGGTCAAGACATCGGCGGCACCGATCGAGTCGGCCATCTGCGCCATCATCCAGGTGGCCGGCTCCACATCGTCCTCGGTGAGGGGCCGTCCCAGCCAGCCACCCAGCTTGGTGATGCTCGACTTGGCGCCCGCTCCCCACAGCGCGGTGAAACCGGCGGCCAACTCCTCGTCGGCCAACGCGGCGGGGTGCGACTGGTCGACATCGTGCCCGAGGGTCTCGAGCAGGGCGGCAGTGCTGCGCACGGCATCGGCCACCTCGGGGTCCATCACGAGGTCGTCGCGCAACGACTGATCGACGAATCCGATCCGGAGCCGTCCGGGGTCACGCCCGATCTGGTCGATGTAGGGCTGGCCGGTGGTGGGGGCAACCACACCATCACCGGGGAAGGGGTAGGCGGTGGCATCGAGAATGGCCGCGGTGTCTCGCAGGGTGTGGCTCACCACGTGCTGCACCGAATTGCCCCACTCATCCTGGAGCGGTCCCATCGACACCCGCCCCCGGCTCGGTTTGAGCCCGACCAGGCCACACATGGCGGCCGGGATCCGGATCGAACCACCGCCGTCGCTGGCGTTAGCGGCCGGCACCATGCCCGAAGCCACGGCCGAGGCCGCGCCACCCGACGATCCACCGGCGCCGTGGCCGGTGTTCCACGGGTTGCGGGTGGGGCCGTAGGCCAGAGGTTCGGTGGTCGCCACCAGCCCGAGCTCAGGAGTGTTGGTGCGTCCCACGATCACAAAGCCGGCTCGGCGATAGGCCGCCGTGAGGTTGGCGTCGGTGGGGTGCACGTAGCCGGCTTCCTTCAGTCCCTTCACCCCCAGGTGATAGGGGTCGCCGGCACTGGCCGGCCAGAGGTCCTTCAGCAGGAAGGGCACCCCTCGAAACGGCCCGTCGGGCAGATCGCCGCCGGCTGCCGCCAGGGCCTTGTCGTAGGTCTTGTGGATGACCGCGTTGAGCTCGGGGTTGGCGGTCTCGATGCGGTCGATGGTGGCCTGCACCGCCTCGGTCGGGCTGACATCACCCGCCCGGATCCGTTCGGCCAATCCCACGGCGTCGAGCCGGGCCAGTTCGTCGGTCATGTGCTTGCCTCCCCAGAGGCGGCGACCTTACACACTGGCCGTCCGTCGAGCACCGGCGACATGCCCGTGGGTCGCAGCTCAGAGCTCGGCGATGAGTGCCTCGGTGAGCACCTGGCGACCTTCGTTGGTGACATGCCAGGTGTCGTTGAACAACTCGCGGGGCAGCGGCGCGGTGAGATCGATGAAACGCACACCCTCGGGCATGACCTCCATCTCCTCGTAGAGGCGGTTTCGCCAGCCGTCGATGCCTTCGGGGTGCAGTTCGGTCAGGTCGTCGAGCGCCGGCACACCCACCACCACCACCTCTCGCCCCTCGGCCAGCAGCTCGGCTGCCACGTCGGCTGTCATCTCGAATCGCTCCGAGCACACCTCGTCCGCGGCCACCGCCGGTTCGTAGATGCCGATGAACTCTTCCACTCGCTCGGGCACCAGCTCGTCCTCGTTGACCGATTGGCCTCGTGAACCGGCCACGAAATCGAAGTCGACCGCGCTGAGCAGGGTGCTCTTGTCGTAGCTGGTGGCGCCGAGCGGGCCCACCGTTTTGGCCCACAGTGGGACATCCAGCCCGAGAACAGGGGCCAGCGCCACCTGCCGCTTCTCCTGCCTGACGGCGAAGGGTTCGGCGCGCGCCTCCAACCGGCAATTGGCATAGAGGTCGAACATCGAGACGCCGATGATCACCCGCTCCGGATCGGTGACCGGCAAGATCTCGTCCAACCAGAGCGAGGTCGTTTCGATGGATCCACTGCGGATGGCGGCGTTGCCCACCAACACGCCGAGTCCCTCCGACATCTGGGTGGGGTCGAACGCTCGCTTGGCGGTCGATGGACCGATGATCAAGGTGTGGAGGTCGTCGCCATCGGCAACCAGGTCACGCATCCAGGTGACCGCGTGGAGCTGATCGGACGACTGCCAGATCCGGCTGGCGATGCTGGGGGAGACATCAGGGACGAACGCCACGAACAACCGGTCGAGGCCCGCCACCAGAGAGCCGGCGGCCCGCAGACCGTCGTCGGTCGGTTCGGCAGCCGCGGCATCGACGCCGGCACAACCGTCGAGCAGCAGCGCCCGGGACTCGATGTCCTGATACCAGAAACTGGCGACGTCGGGACCGGCCTGATCGACGACAGGAGCGATGGTGCGACGGAGTTCGTCGATGGCTGCGGTCACCTGGTCGATGG
>JBPCTQ010000055.1:0-11098 GCA_051011595.1 Acidimicrobiales bacterium | reverse complement strand
AGCCGGTCCTCGAGGGCGTCGGAGCTGGCGAAGAACAACCCGGCGTCGAAGCGCACGACCAACATCCCGGGGTAGGTCTCCCCGTCGGGATAGTTGTGCAGGCTCCTGAACACCTGAGTACCGGGCTTGCGGCCGAGGACCGGAATGTTGGGGTTGGCCGCGATGTACACCAACCAGGCCAGCGAGAGCACCACCCCGATGATCACGCCGGCCAACACTCCGGCGGCGATCACCCCGACGATGGCAGCCACGGCGATCCAGAAGTCGACGCGGGCCACCCGGAACAGGCGTTTCATCTCGCCGATGTCCATCATCCCGAAAACCACGGCGTCGATGATGAGTGCGGCCAGCACCGGTTTGGGGAGGTCGGAGAACAGCGGAGCCAGGACCAGCAGCGTCAACACGATGAGCACGCCCGTGGTGAGCGACGCGAGCGGCGTTTTGGCGCCGGACTCATCGTTGAGGGAGCTGGCCGACAGGCTGGTGGAGACGGGAATACCCTGCATCACACCCGATCCGACATTGGCCACGCCTTGAGCCACTGACTCCTGGTTGATGTCGATGCGGTAGTGGTGTTTGGAAGCGAAGGCCCTGGCGTCGCCTGCCGTCTGGGAGAAGCCGATCAACAACAGGCCCACCGCAGCCGGTCCGATGGTGCTGAAGTGGTCGACCACGAAGCCGAGGTCGGGCAGCGCAGGGGCCGCCAGGCCTCGGGGCACGTCGCCCACGAGGGCGACGTCGTGACCCTCGAAATCCAATGCGACCGAAGCGAGCAAACCACCGACGACGAGCACAAGAGCGCCAGGTACCTTGACCGGCGAGAAACGCACGCCGATGATCACGGCGAGCGAGACCAGCCCGATGATCAGCGTGGTGCCGTGGGTGTCGCCCAGGCCATCCAAAAAACTGCGCGCCTTCGCCCAGGCGTTGGAGCCTTCGACCTCGGTTCCGGTGAGTTTGGGTAGTTCGCCGACCACCACCTCGATGGCTGCCCCGAACAGGAACCCGGTGATCACGGCCTTCGACAGGAAGTGTGAGATCCAACCCATCTTGAACACCGCCAGCAGCAGGAACAGCAGGCCGGTGACGATGGTGATGGCCGAGACCAGCTCGACGGCCTCATCTCCCGAAACCGAGGCCAGCACCACCGCGCTGCCGGCGACGGCGGCCAGCGCCGAGCTGGGCCCGGTGGAGATCTGTTTGGCCGTCCCGAAGAACGCATAAAGGATGGTGCCGGCAGCTGCCGCGTACAGCCCGTGCTGGATGGGCACACCGGCGATGCCGGCGTAGCCGAGTGATTTGGGCACGACCAGGGCGGCCACCGCGAGGCCCGCGACCAGGTCGGAGCGCAGCCAGTCGCGGTCGTACTTCGGGGCCCAGCCGAGAATCGGGAGTAAATGGACCGACCGTGACGACCTGCCGGCCCCGGCCGGTTCGGACTCGGCGGTGGATGTCATGTCAGGAGTCCAGGTCCTGCACTGCCTGCACCCTGCCTTGGTCGATGGCCGCCAGATGGGCCTCGTGATCGCGTTCGGTGAGGTCGGCGTAGCCGTGGGAGAAGTCGGCGACGGCCTGGTCGAAGGTGTCGTCGTCGCCGAGGTACCCGGCGATCATGGACGCGTCCCCGGTGCGGGCGTGGGCCAGCGCCAGCACGTTGCCGCAGAGCCTGGCGTAGCGCCGTAGTCGTTTGCCGCCCAGGCCGTCGATGTCGACCGAACCCTTGCCGTCCCAGAGCTGACGGAAGTAGTAGTAGTGCGTCTCGCCCCGGTTGATGGTCAGATGGGACCAGCCCAAGAAGATGTCGCCCATCGTCTGGGTCAGTTTCTGGCCTTGGACGACACGCTCGCCGGGTTCGAACTCGCTCGGGGCCGTATACGGCTCGAGCACCGAAGCGCTCGCTTCCTTGAACTGCAGGAACAGCGGTTCGCCGTCTCCGCTCTCCAACAAGACGATGAGGCATCGGGTGCCGACACTGCCCACACCGACCACCTTGTGGGCGATGTCGACGATGGTGTAGCGGTCGAGCAGCCTCCGTCGGTGGAGGGGGAGCGACAGGAGGTAGCGGTCGTAGAAGTCGTCCATTTCTGCCGAGGCGCTGGGTTCCAGTAGCTGATCGACTCGGGTGATCAGAGGTGGGTCGGGCACGATCGTGCGGCGGCCGTCGACGATGTCGGTCAGTTTGTTGAGGGCGCGAAGACTGTTCTTGCGGGTCGACTTCCTGGTCACCTTGTCGAGTTGAGCGCGTGCCTTTTTGTCGAGTTCGCCCGCTTCGTCGAAAAGGCTTCGAATGTGATCGAGCTCGACTCGGGAGTAGTGGACGTCGAGCGGGCCTCGCTGGGCGAGCTGGGCCACAGTGGTGCGGTAGCCCTCGACCGTGGCCCTGACCGCTCGGTCGCCTTTCTTGGCCGAGATCTTGTTGTTGCGAGCGGCAATGGCCACGCTGGCCGCTAGTCGTTTGACGTCCCATTCGAACGGTCCGGGGTGGGTCTCGTCGAAGTCGTTGAGGTCGAACACCAGGCGACGGTCGGGCCCGTTGAAGAGCCCGAAGTTGGACAGGTGGGCATCACCGCAGAGCTGAACGGTGAGATCGGTGCTCGGCAAGCGGGAGAGGTCCGATGCCATGACCGCCGCTGCCCCCCGGTAGAACGTGAACGGGGTCGCGCTCATACGTCCGTGACGGATGGGCACCAGGCCTTGGACCCGGTGTTCATCCTGGCCCGTGAGGATCGCGATCGGGTCGGGCCGCCCATCCGAAGCGGGGACCGCGGCGTGAGCATCGAGGGGCACATCGCGCCGTCGAGCTCGGCCGGCGTCGCGACGGGCCCGCCGCGACGCCGGATGCTGGTGTCGGCGTGGTTCTGCCCTCTGCTTCATCTCCGCAGTCTTGTCGCGTGGCTGGGGGTGTCGTCCAGTACACGGTGCGGTTCACCCGGGTGATCGACGGTGTCACCAGGGTGAAACCGGTCGCGACCCCTGGATCGCGGGTAGGGGCGGCGCGACACTCCCATCCCGTCGCCGGCAGAATCGAGCACATTCCATGGGCCCTCTACAGGTCTTCCTATTCGGATTCGAAGACTTCCAGGCCACTGGTGGTATCGCCGAAGAAGTGGCCGCTCTGAGCGAAGCGGGCACGATTCGGCTCGTCGACGCCCGCCTGCTCGTCAAAGACGGCGGTGATGTGGTGGTCATGCGAATGAGCGATCTCGACGACACAGAACGTGACGACCTTCGAGCCGCGGCCGGCGCACTTGTCGGGCTGGGGGCCGGTGCGGCCCTGGCCGGCGCCGAGGGTGCCGCGGCCGGTCTGGTGCTTGGAGCCGACGCTGCACTCGATGTGGGCGAGATCGGTCTGAGCGCCGCCGAGATCGGCGAGCTGGCCGACGAGCTCAACGACGGCGAGGCGCTGTTGCTGTTGGTGCTCGAGAACGTGTGGGCCGAGGGTCTGGCCGGCGCTATCCGCGACGCCGGTGTGGTCTCCGCTCAGCAGGACTATGTGTCGCCGGAGGGGCTGGTGGCCCTGGGTGCCATGTTGGGCCTCGAGGTCGCTCTCGACGCCTGAACAGGCCAGCCGAATCAGCCTCGAAGGATGTCGGCTGGTCTAGAAAAGGGCCATGAGCGAAGCACCGCGAGACGAACCGCCATCGCCCCCGCCCGACGTCGCATCCGATGATGATCAGCGGCGCTACCAGTACCTGGCCGGTGCGGCGATGACCCTGATCCTGACCGGAACCGTGGTCTACCACTGGCTCGAGGAATGGAGCTGGGTGGACTCGTTCTACTTCAGCGTCGTGGCCGCTACCACCGTCGGGTTCGGCGACTTCTCCCCGACGACCGATGGCTCGAAGCTCTTCACTGTGGCGTACATCGTGGTCGGCATCAGTCTCATTGCCGCCTATCTGGACGCCCGTTTCAAGCGGGCGGTGTCGAAGCGAACCGGCCGGCCGCGGCGTTGACGGCGCCCCCGCTCATTCGGCCGGGAGCAAACCGATGTCTCGGGCCCGGTCGATTGCTTCGGCGCGCGAGGACACGCCGAGCTTGCGGTACGCCCGCCGCATGTACGTCTTGATCGTGTTCCTCGACAGAAACAGCTCTTCGCCGATTTCGCGGGTGGTCAGGCCGGTGGGCAGCAACGCCAGCACGGCGATCTCCCGTTCGGTGAACGGGGAAGACTCGCCCTGATCGGAGGCCGGCTCGCGATCAGACTGCTTGTATCGAGCCCGCAGGAGGTTGAGCTTGGCGTTCATGGCGCCGGTGTCGGGAAAGGTCGCCGCCAGCCGGGTGGCCCGGTTCAGGTAGGTCATGGCCACTTCGTCCCGACCGAGCTCGAGGGCGGCGTCGGCCAGCAGGATCTGGGCGTTCATGGCGTCCATGGGCAGGGCGTTGGAGGCGATTTCGATGGGCCGGGCGGCCGAGTCGAGGGCGAATGCGGCCTGCTGTCGGTTGTCGGCAGCCAGGCTCGTGAGGGCCTCGGTGGCGAAGATGGTGGCCGCCGAGATCAGGTCGTCGAGGCCGGTCTCACGAACCCTCCGCCCCGCGTCGCGGGCCATGGCGCCGGCCTGGTCGATCTCCCCATGTTCCAGCAGGCCCAGCGCCAACTCGGCCTGGGCATAGGTGCTGATTGCTTCATCGGGGGAAGCGAAGGCGATGTCGAGGAACGAGGATGCTCCCGAGACATCGTCCTTCATCATTCGGGCCAGACCGACGATCAAGGCCGCCAGCGGTCGCCAGGGGCTGTCGGGAGGTTCGAGCTCGAAGGCCAGCTCGGCGTCGGCCTCGGCCTGGGATACACCGTCGAGGGCCAGGGAGGCCTTGGCGAGCGCGAGCGACGATTTCAGGCTGGCTGCCCCGTCGGGAGCGGGCCCGTCGGCCGATCCGCGTCCGGCGGCGTCGAGATACTGGCGAGCTTGATCGAGATCACCCGCAAAGGCATGGATGAGCGCCGCCGCATTGGTCAAGGGCTGATGTTCGAGGATCTGTTCGGGGCTGAAACGTTCCACCAGCCCGAGCGCAGTCCGGATGCGGCCGGTGTTGAGCAGCTCGAACCAGTATCGACACACCAGATCGCCGGCCTCGTCGACCCGACCGGCGGCCAGGCCGTGGCCGATCGCATCGTCGATGAACCCGTGTCGGCAGTACCAGTCGAAGGCCCGAGAGTGGAGTTGTTGTACATCGGACTTGCCGCGCCGGGCGAGCTGGCTGGCCAACACCTCGGCGAACAGATGGTGGTACCGATACCAGCTTCCGACACGATCGAGTGGCACCACGAAGGCGTTGGACTCCTCCAGTCGGCGCAGATGTTGCCCACTGTCGGTGAGCCCAGTGACCGAGTCGCACAACTCGCCTGACAGTCGCTCGAGGATCGACGTCTCCATCATGAACCGCTGCTCCTCGGGACCGACCGTCTCGAGGACCTCCGCCACCAGATAGTCCGAGACGTCGCGGTCGGTGCCACGGAAGATCTGGACGAAGTCATCGGGGTCGCCGGAACGGGCCAGTGCCATGGCGGCCAGGTGGAGCCCGGCCGGCCACCCTTCGGTGCGTTCGACGAGAATGCGCATGGGCGCAGGTTCGAGGATTGCTCCCAGGCCCGCGAGCAGCTGTTGGGCCTCGAGTTCGGACAGGGCGAGCTGGTCAGCGGATATCTGCAGGAGGTCGCCCTCGACCCGAAAGCGGGCGACCGGAATGGGATTGATGGTCCGTGACGCCAACACCACCCGTACTTCGGCCGGGACCTGTGTGACGAGGGCGTGGATCGACCGGAGGCAGGTGGCGTCTTCGAGCACGTGGACGTCGTCGATGAACAGCTGAACCGGCCCGCGTCGCGTCGCCAGCTCGTTGGCCACCGATGAAACGATGTCGTCGAGCACGGCCGCGCCGCCGGTCATCAAGCGATGCCGGTACTCGTTGCCGAAGCCGGGCAAGATGCCGGCGAGGCCTTCGATCAGCGACCACCACAAGACCACCGGGTCGTTGTCGGCCCGATCAAGGGTGAGCCAGACCGCCTTGGTTGCGGCGGCATGGCATTGGGCCATGAGGGTGGACTTCCCCGAACCGGCCGGCCCCGAGATGGTGGTGAGCCGACAGGTCGAGTCCTGGACCGCATCCACCAGCGCGGGGCGGGGGACCGCCTCCAGGCGAAGCCGGGGAGGGAGCAGCTTGGCGCGCGCCACTACCGGTGATTCGAAGCTGCTGGTCTCGCCCGCGTAGTCCTCTGACATTTCCGGGTGATGCTAGGCGGACGAGACCGTGGTGGTGAAGAGGGGATCGAGCCGCGGTGCGCTCACCCGCCGGCGTTCGATGTTGCATGCAGGCCGGCTCGACTCCGCGGGTCCGATGAGCGAAGGTGTCGCCCACCGGTTGCGCCAGTCGGCGCCTGCCGATCGACCAGGAGACGACGATGGCTCAGGACCCCAAGATCGGACGAGAGATACTCCCGATCCCCGACCTCCCCGTGCACGCGGACCCGGCAATGCACGCCAGCCAGACGTCCGCGCCGGCAATAGCGCCGCTCCGTCCGCCCGAGGGGGCTCCGAACGTACTCATCGTGCTCATCGACGACATGGGGTTCGGGGCGACGTCGCACTTCGGCGGTCCGTGCGAGATGCCGACCTTGGCGAGGCTGGCCGAGGGCGGGTTGACGTACAACCGATTCCACACCACTGCGTTGTGCTCGCCCACTCGCCAGGCGTTGCTGACCGGCCGCAACCACCACTCCGCCGAGATGGGCTCGGTGTGTGAGGTGGCCACCTCGATGCCGGGCAACACCTCGGTGCGCCCCAACACCGTGGCTCCGCTGGCCGAGACGCTTCGGCTCAACGGCTACAACACCGCGGCGTTCGGCAAGATGCACCAGACCCCCACCTGGGAGGTGTCGGTATCGGGCCCGTTCGATCGGTGGCCCACCGGCGACGGCTTCGAGAAGTTCTGGGGTTTCGTCGGCGGTGAGACCAACCAGTGGGAGCCGACGCTGTACGAGGGCACGACGCCGACCGAACCGCGGGCGACCGCGGCGGAGGGGTATCACATCACCGAGGAGCAGATCGACCAGGCCATCGCCTGGGTGCAGGGTCAACAGGCCATGACCCCCGACAAACCGTTCTTCATGTACATGTCGTACGGCGCCACCCACGCCCCCCATCACGCCCCGCCCGAGTGGATCGAGAAGTACCACGGTCGATTCGATCGAGGTTGGGATCAGGTCAGGGCCGAAACGCTGGCCGCCCAGATCGAGAAAGGCATTGTGCCCCAGGGCACCGATCTCAGCGGGAAACCGCCCGGGGTGTCGGACTGGGACGACCTGTCCGATGACAAGAAGTTGGTGGCGGCCCGCTTGATGGAGACCTACGCCGGTTTTGCCGAACACACCGACTTCCACACGGGCCGGCTCATCGATGCGCTGGACGACATGGGTGTGCTCGACGACACGATTGTCATCTACATCGCCGGCGACAACGGTGCGTCGGCCGAGGGGGGCCTGGACGGCACCTTCAACGAGTTGAAGGCCCTCAACGGGATCCCCGAGACGGTGGACGAGATCCTTCCTCGCCTCGATGAGATCGGATCGGCTCGGGCGTTCAACCACTATCCGGTGGGCTGGGCTCACGCCATGAACGCTCCGTATCAGTGGACCAAACAAGTGGCCTCTCATTGGGGCGGCACCCGCAACGGGATGGTGTTGCACTGGCCCAACGGCATCGACGCCAAGGGCGAGATTCGCCAGCAGTTCCATCATGTGATCGATGTCGCGCCCACGATCCTGGAGGCGGCCGGCCTACCCCAGCCGTATTCGGTGAACGGCATCGCCCAGAAACCGATCGAGGGTGTGGCCATGAACTACACGTTCGACGACGGCGGTGCCGACGAGCGGCACACCACGCAGTCCTTCGCGATGTTCGGCCACCGGGGCATCTACAAGGACGGGTGGACAGCGGTCACCAAACACCGAACCCCGTGGGAGATGGGTGGGGTCGAGACCCTGGCCCTGTCCGATGACGTGTGGGAGCTCTACGACACCACCACTGATTGGTCCCAGGCCCACGACCTGTCGGCCGAAATGCCCGACAAACTGCGCGAGCTGCAGGAGGTGTTCATCATCGAGGCGGCCAAGTACAACGTGTTCCCGATCGACGACCGAACCGGCGAACGATTCAACGCCGCGATCGCCGGACGACCTGAGCTCCAGGCCGGGCGCACGACTCAGCGTTTCGGTGCGGGGATGACCCATCTGATGGAGAACACCCTCCTCAACGTGAAGAACCGCAGCCACGTCGTCTCGGCGCAACTGCAGATCCCCGACGACGGCGCCAATGGTGTGATCGTCGCCCAGGGCGGCCGATTCGCCGGTTGGGCCCTCTACGTGCTCGACGGGCGTCTGGCTTACACCCACAACTGGTTCGGCAGTGAGATCTACACCGTCACCGCACCCGACGTGCTGCCGGTCGGTGAGGTGGCGGTGCAGTACCAGTTCGACTTCGACGGGGGCCAGCCTGGTGCCGGCGGCACGGGCACGCTGCTCGTGGAGGGGGCCAACGTGGCCGAAGGCCGCATCGACCGGACCGTGCCGTTCATCTTCTCGGCCGATGAGACGATGGACATCAGCCAGGACACCGCCTCGCCGGTTGTCGATGCCTACGGCGAGGGCCCCGACAACGTCTTCACCGGTGGGATCGACTGGGTGCAGATCGACGTCGAGGACGACGACGTCAGCCACACCGAGGAGCCCGAGCAGACCTACCACCGCATCATGGCTCGACAGTAACGATCCAAATCGTCGCCGGTTGACGGCGGGTGGTCCCTGGGACCACGGCCGGCCGCCGAGCGACCACATACGATGGTCATCATCGAGGAAGACATCCGCGACGAGGGACCTGGACACGGGTCGATGAGGCAGTTCCGCAACCGCGACGCCGAGCTCCGTGCGGCGCATTCGAAGGACCAGTAGTGCCCGTCCGGATCGGCGCCGACGTCGGCGGCACCTTCACCGATGTGGTGGTGCATCGCGACGACGACTTCCTGTCGACCAAGGTGCTCACCACTCACGCCGCACCCGAGGAAGGGATCTTCACCGGTATTGAGGCCATCTCCCGCGAGCACGACGTCGACCTCACCGCCGTCGACCGGGTCATTCACGGGACCACGCTGGCCACCAATGCGCTCATCGAGCGCCGCGGGGCGCGCACCGCTCTCGTCACGACGGAGGGATTCCGCGATGTGATCGAAACCCGCACCGAGGGCCGGTTCGAGCAGTACGACCTGAACATCGTGCTGCCGCAGCCGCTGATCCAGCGCAGTGACCGCTTCACGGTGCCCGAACGCCTCGACGCCGGAGGGAACGTCCTGTTGCCGTTCGACGACACCGCCGCTCGTGCCGTGATCGCTCGCATCATCGAAGGTGGCTACGAGTCTGTTGCGGTGGGTTTCCTGCACAGCTACCGCGACGGCAACCACGAACGACGGTTCCGCGACCTGCTCATCGACGAGGCGCCGGGACTGGCCGTCTCCATCAGTTGTGAAGTGTCGCCGCAGATGCGTGAATACGAACGTTTCAACACGGTGTGCGCGAATGCCTACGTGCAGCCGCTCATGGCGTCCTACCTGCGCCGCCTCGAATCCGGATTGGCCGAGCTCGGTGCCGGCTGTCCGCTGTATCTGATCCACTCGGGCGGTGGCCTGGTCGATGTGGACACCGCAGTCGACTTCCCGGTTCGTCTCGTGGAATCCGGTCCGGCCGGCGGCGCCATCTTCGCCGCCCATCTGGCCGCTCGGCATCACCTCGACCGAATCGTGTCGTACGACATGGGCGGTACCACGGCCAAGATCGCCCTTATCGACGATCAGGTACCCCAGACGGCCAAGACGTTCGAGGTGGCACGAACCACTCGTTTCAAGAAGGGCAGTGGCATGCCCATCTCCATCCCGGTGATCGAGATGATCGAGATCGGCGCCGGGGGAGGTTCGATCGCGAGCGTCGATCGGCTGGGTCGGATACGCGTCGGTCCGCACTCGGCCGGTTCTGCGCCCGGTCCGGCCGCCTATGACCTCGGTGGTGTCGACCCCACGGTCACCGACGCCAACCTCGAGCTGGGTCGCCTGCACCCGGACACGTTCGGCGCCGAATCCATCACCTTGTCGCCGAAGAACGCCGGAGTCGCGCTCCGCACCGGGATCGGCGAGCGGTTGGACATCGACTCCCATGCCGCCGCCGTCGGGGTCTCGGAGATCGTCGACGAGAACATGGCCAATGCGGCTCGGGTCCATGCTGTCGAGAACGGCAAGGACCTCACCGGGTACTCGATGATCGCGTTCGGAGGGGGAGCACCACTCCACGCATCGCGGCTCATCGACAAGCTCGGCATCGACGAGGTGCTGGTGCCGCCGGGTGCAGGTGTGGGCTCAGCCATCGGATTCCTGTTGGCTCCGTTCTCCTACGAAGCAATCCGCAGCTTCCACACCTCCACCGACGATTTCGACGTGGCCGCCGTGCGTCTCCTGCTCGACGAGCTGGCGGCGGAGGCCGAATCGTTCGTGCGGCGTGGAGCCGACGCGGATCTCATGTCGGAACGGCAGGTCTCGATGCGGTATCGAGGTCAGGGCTGGGAGATCCCGGTCGTGGTGCCGATCGGTCCATTCGACCAGTTCGCGGCGGAGGCGCTGGTCCAGGAGTTCACCAAGACCTACGAACGGTTCTTCGGGCGGGCAATCGAGGGACTGGCGGTCGAGGCGGTGAGCTGGGCCGTGCGGGTGGCCACGGTGATCGAACCGCCGGAGGCAATCGCCGTCATCGAACCGGGCGCACCGATCAGCATCGGCACGACACGGGAAATGTATGACCCGGTGTCGGCCGCAACGGTCGAGTCGGCCGTCGTCTGGCGTGACGAATTGGCCATCGCCGACACCGTGGCCGGGCCCGCAATCATCGTCGAACCCCAGACCAGCACCGTTCTCGGCAGCCACCACCTCGCCGTGGTGCAGCGTGACGGGACGCTGAGAATCCGGCGGCGCCGGGAGGAGGGGTGATGTCGATCGATCTTGTCACCAACCAGATCATGTGGAACCGGCTCATCGCCATTGTCGAGGAGCAGGCCCTGACGCTGGTGCG
>JBPCTQ010000054.1:0-5396 GCA_051011595.1 Acidimicrobiales bacterium | reverse complement strand
GTCCTCGGCGAAGGCGTGGGCGTGTTGGTCGTGGGCCTTGCCCAGCTTTTTGAACAAGGGCCCGACCCACTCCGAACCGTTCTCGATGTTGGCCACCCGCAGGTTGGGATGACGGGCGAACACACCGTCGGCGATGAGGCTGGCCATGGCATCGCTGACCGGCGAGTGCGTCAGCAACGACCGCAGCGGGTCGTAGCGGAAACTCTCGAACTCGGTCGACAGGCCCCAGTAGCCGAACAAGAAGCTGTAGCCGGCGTCGCCGGAGTGGAAGGCGACCGTGATGCCGGCGTCGTTCACCTTCGACCAGAAGCGGTCGAAATCGGGGTGCCCGAGCGAACGGCGCCCTTCGACGGGGTCGAGAACCGAGGCGCCCCGCATGTTGATGAGGCGGGCCCCACGGTCGAGGGCCCAGTCCAGCTCGTCGAACGCCCAGTCGGCATCGGAGAGGGTGAGGTACGGCGCCGAGTAGATGCGATCGAGGTGATTGAGGCCCCAGTCGTCGTCGAGCCACCGGTTGAAGGCACGAAAGGCGGCGAGCATGGCCGGGCGATCGTGTTCGAGACTCGACTCCATACCCACCCCGAGGGTGGGGAACATGAACGTGCCCGAGAGATTCTGGCTGTCCATCAGGGCCAGCCGGGCATCACGATCGCGGTAGGCCGGGTCGATCGGCTCGAGCTCACCGAAGGCGGCCCGCATGTCCTCGGCCGGCGACTTGCCGCGGAAGTAGTCGTCGAGGCAGCCCGGGCGAGCCACCGGATCGAAGGTGGGGTTGGGAATGAAACGGTTGACCTGGCCGCCCACCAGCAGCCGCTTGCGACCGTTGATCTCGGCCCACTGCATACACCGTTTGGCCATGGCCGGGTCGATGTGGCGGGTGAAGGCGTCTTCGGCTTCGTAGTAATGGTTGTCGGCGTCGAACGCGGCGTAGTCGAGCACGGCGTCACCGCCGTCGTGGTCACTGCCCATGGGAATCACCAATCTTGGGGGTCGTTTGCGTCCTGCCGGCCGAAACGGTCAGGCGGACGAAATAGAACGTGTTCTAACTCTAGTTCCGGGCGAGGAAGACGTCCACCGACCCAACCACGAAACGCAGCAGGAGCCCGCCCGATACCGTCGGGCCATGCAGATCGGACTGAGTGCCGCCTCGCACACCGTGCTCGACCCCTCGGCCGGCGCCGCCCACCTGCTCGCCCGGGTGCGGGCGGCCCGCGATGCCGACCTGGCCTCGCTGTCGTTCGGCGACCAACACAACGTGGCCGGCGATTCGTACTTCCAGAACACCCCCACGCTGGGACGAGCCCTGGCCGACTGGACGGGCCGACCGGCGGGTTGTCTGTTCCTGCTCCCGTTGTGGCACCCCGTACTGGTGGCCGAACACGTGGGTACCCTGGCCGCCCTTCACGACGGGCCCTTCATCCTCCAGACCGGGTTGGGCAGTGGCGACCAGCAGTTCGCCGGCATGGGCCAAGACCTCGCCGAACGGGCCACCCGCTTCGAAGAGGCCGCCCGCATGATCCGCGCCCTGCTCGACGGCGAATCGGTGTCGAGCGAACGCTTCGGCGTGACCGACGCCGCCATCGGACTGCAACCGGCGACACCGGTCGAGTGGTGGATAGGGGCCGCCGCGCCGGTGGGCCTGCGCCGAGCCGCCCGCATGGGTGATGCCTGGTACACCGGCCCGGGGTACACCCCGACCACCATCGCCGAACCCCTGGCGCTCTACCGCGAGGCGTGTGACCGCGAGGGTCGTACTCCCCGGGTGATGGTGCGCCTCGACGCCACCGTCAGCCACGATCCGTCGATCCTGCAGGCCGCCCGCGAGCAGGTGGGCCGCGGCTACCGGGGTATGTCCGAGGCGCAGTTGATCATCGGAACGCCCGACGAGGCGGTGGCCCAGCTGGCGCCGTTCGCCGAGCTCGGCGTCGACCAGATCGTCGTCCGATCCATGGGTGTGAGCCCCGAGGCCGACCTCGAGACGATCTCCGGTCTGGCCGATGTGCGCGCGTCCTTCGCCGAGGCCTGAGACGAACAGTTCGGGTAGCGAATAGGGTTCGGCCATGGCCGACACCTTCTTCACCGAGATCACCGAACCCATCCGCTACGAAGGTCCGGCGACGTCGAACCCGCTGGCTTTCCGCTGGTACGACGCCGACCGCGTGGTGGGCAATCGCACGATGGCCGAACACCTCCGTTTCGCGGTCTGTTACTGGCATTCGTTCAACTGGCCGGGCAACGACGTGTTCGGGCAGGGCACCTTCGATCGGCCCTGGCTCGACCCCGACGCCGACCCCATGACCGCGGCCGAGCACAAGATGGCGGCCGCCTTCGAGTTCTTCGAGAAGCTCGGTGTGCCCTTCTTCTGCTTCCACGATCGTGACATCGCCCCCGAGTCCGACACCTTCGCCCAGTCGGCGAAGAACCTCGACCACATGGTCGAGGTGGCGGCCAAGTACATGGAGGCGACAGGTGTGGGCCTGCTGTGGGGAACCGCCAACCTCTTCAGCCATCCGCGCTACCAGGGCGGGGCCGCCACCAATCCCGACCCCGACGTCTTCGCCCACGCCGCCGCCCAGGTCAAACAATGCCTCGACGCCACTCACCAGCTGGGCGGAGCCAACTACATCCTCTGGGGTGGCCGTGAAGGCTACGAGACCCTTCTCAACACCGACCTGCGCCGCGAAGCCGACCAACTCGGTCGCTTTCTCCAGCTGGTGGTGGAGCACAAACACGCCATTGGGTTCGAGGGCTCCATCATGCTCGAACCCAAACCCCAGGAACCCACCAAACACCAGTACGACTACGACTCCACCCATGTCCACGCCTTCTTGTTGCGGTACGGCCTGGAGTCCGAGATCAAGGTGAACATCGAGGTCAACCACGCCACCCTGTCGGGCCACGACTTCCATCACGAGGTGGCCTACGCCATCGGCAACGGGCTCTTCGGCAGCATCGACGCCAATCGGGGTGACGACCGGCTGGGTTGGGACACCGATCAGTTCCCGAACTCGGTCGAACAGATGACCCTGCCCATGTACGAGATCCTCCAGGCCGGCGGTTTCACCACCGGCGGGCTCAACTTCGACACCAAACTTCGACGCCAGTCCAGCGACCGGACCGATCTGTTCCACGGCCACGTCGGCGGCATGGACACCATGGCTCGGGCCCTGCTCGCCGCTCAGGCGCTCATCGACGACGGTGTCCTGTCCGAGACACTGGCCGACCGCTACGCCGGATGGGACACCGACGAAGGACGGGCCATTCTCGAAGGCAACCGCAGCCTGGTCGACCTCCACGACCGGGTGCTGGCCGACAACATCGACCCGCCCCATCGCTCCGGCCGCCAAGAAGCACTCGAAAACGACGTCCGCCGCATCACCGAACAAGCCGGCTGAGGGAGCGCGTCGACGCGCAACACCACAGTCGCACGGTGACCCACGAGAACTTCCCCCGCCCCATCACCGAACAAGCCGGCTGAGGGCAGCGAGCGGGAATCGACCACCACGACCCTCGCCACCACAGCCCCGCCCGGTGACACACGGAGGGGCGGCGACCGGGCCCGGGCGTCCGGGGCTTCTCAACTGGGCCTCCCCGGCGCCGACGGGGAGATCATGGCCAACGCCACCCCCACCCCGCGCCATCGCCGCCCCGTCCACTGGTCGGTGATCTCGCTGTTGGTTGTGGTGCTCGGTGTGGCCGGATTCGTGCTGGTCAACATGGCCGACACCTCCAGCCAACACCGTCTCGGCGAAGCCATGCTCACCGTGGCCCTGGTGGCCGGGCCCTTCCTGGGCGCCGAGGCACTGCTGGCCCAGCCGGCCCGCACGTCTCGTTCGCAACCCCGGATGGGCGCCAGCCTCGTCGGCCGTGATCTCAGCGGACTCGACCTCACCGGCCGCTACCTCCGCCGCCGGCAGATGTCTGCCGTCCGCCTCTCCGAAGCCGACCTGGCCGACGCCGACCTCACCGAGACCCGGCTCGACGATGCCCGTCTCACCAAGACCAACCTGGCCGGCGCCCACCTGCACCGTTCGTCGCTCAAGTCGGCCGCCTGTTTCCGGGCCGACCTGCGCAACGCCGACCTGACCGAGGCCGACCTGCGATGGGCCAACCTCAAGAAGGCCGATCTGCGCGGTGCATGCCTGGTCGACGCCGACCTGCGCAACGCCGACCTACGGGGCACCGACCTCCGCGACACCGACCTGCGGGGAGCCTCACTCGCCGGAGCCCGCTACTCCCGATCGACCCGGTTCGCTGCTGCCCTCGATGCCGGCGAGCTGGCCCGCCTCGGCATGATGCGCCACGCCGATGAACCCCTGGGCGACGACGGGCCAACCACGAGACGATGGGCGAACTACCGACCCGCCGTTCGTGTCGCCGCGCTGGCCGGTGTGGTGGCCCTGCTCACCGTCGGGATCCCCGCCCTTCTGCCCGACGATCCGGCTGACGAAGCACGGGTCGAGGGAACCTCCGAGGAGCGCCCCTACTACCGCATCAGCGGCGAGTCGGCCCAGGCCAGCATTCGCTACATCGCCGACGACGGAACACTCACCGAGCTCGTGGCCGACCTTCCGGTCAACCTGCCGACCGCGGCGTCGAACGACATCCTCTCGGTCGAAGCCCGCAGCATCGACGGAGCCGGCATCAACTGCCAGATCCACCGAGACGGACGAGTGGTGAGCCAAGCCGAATCCACCGGACCGGCCGGTGTGGCCACCTGCCGATTCGGAAGCTGACTCGGAACCAACGGTCGCTAGCCCCGCGGCACCTCTCGCCAGGGCACGTCCTTGTCGACCCGAGGTTCTCGAGGCAACCCCAGGTCACGTTCGCCGATGTTGTTACGGCCCACCTCGTTGGTGCCGCCACCGATGCTGACCGAGAAACGATTGATGAGCGCCAGCTGAGCCCATTCGCTGTCCGGGTCGGTGTCGGCCGTGGCCGCCGGCCCCAACAGCTCGGTGGCCAGGTTGCCGAACAGCACCCGGCTCTCGGCCGTGAACAGCTTGAGGACACCACCACTCACCGGCGGATCGTCGCCCCGTCGCACCGCACTCATCATGGAGTCGGAGAGCAGCTTCAGCAGTAGTTCCCGCGTGTGGCTACGAGCCAGGTCCTGACGAATGTTGGCGTCGCTGTCGCGGCCCACCCGGCGGGCCAGTTCGATGAGTTTGGGGGTGACGGGGTCGGCGCCGCCTCCGCCGATGAACTGCGACTCGGCCATCATCACCACCCGAGTGGGCGCCCAGCCACCGCCGATCTCCCCCACCACGTTGGCCACCGGCACCCGCACCTCCTCGAGGAACACCTCGTTGAAGTGCCCGGCCCCGTTTGCCTGTACCAACGGGCGAACCTCGACGCCGGGGCTCGTCATGTCGACCAGCAGGAAGGTGATGCCC
>JBPCTQ010000053.1:0-5156 GCA_051011595.1 Acidimicrobiales bacterium | reverse complement strand
GGATACACCGCCGCCTCCGCCTGAGGCGCTGTTGGATACACCGCCGCCTCCGCCTGAGGCGCTGCTGGATACACCGCCGGTTCCCTCCTCGGAGGCAGTGGGTGAGCCGCTGGCGCCCCGCGCCATCGAGATCCCCGAGCCTCCCGCTCCGACCTCCGTTCCGCCCGTGGCCGACCCGACCCTGGCGGGGGCACTCACGCCGCTGCCGACCCCCGGGGGCCCTGCGCCCCTACCCAGTCGTCGACCGGGCGGGACTGCAGCCGAACCCCGCCCCATGGCCAACGGACCCGCTTTCCCGGCCACCGAGTCCCGAGTCCCGGCGGCCGCCGAGCCGGCGACCATGACCGGTATCGCCCAGCGCCAGGCCCCTCAGGCCCGGTCGCCCGAACAATTGCGCCAGATGTTGAACAACTACCGACGAGGTCAGGCGCGGTCGCGTCGGCCCGAGAACACGCCAGGGGTGACCGATGACGGATCTGCACAGTGAAGTAGCCCGACTCAACGGGTTGGTGGAGAACTACGCCAACACCGTGGCTGGAGTCGAACACGCGCTGGTCTTCTCGACCGACGGTCTCCCCATTGCTCGTTCGGCCCGTCTGGCCGGTGAGGACGCCGACCGTCTCGCCACCGTCGCCGCGGCCACCATTGGACTGGCCGAGGGTGCCACCCAGGGCTCAGGCGTCGGGAGCGTCCGCGAGATCATGGTGGTGATGGAGCAGTCATATCTGTTCGTCACCCGAGTCGGCTCGGGTGCGGCCTTGGCGGTACTCACCAGCGCTGCAGCCGATGTCGATCTCATCGGCTACGAAATGGGACTGCTGGTCGAACGTAGCGGTGCGGTTCTCACACCCGAGCTGCGTCAGCACCTCGCCGCGCAGGTCGCCAACGGCTGAGTTGGCCCCGCCTCGAGGTTCAGAACTCGTAGGTGTCAGGCCATGCGTCGGGTCGCACCAGAGCATCGGTGCCGCCGTCGACGAAGACGATCGACCCGCACATGAAGCGAGCGCCGTCGTCGCACAACATGAACTCGATCCATGCCGCGATCTGATCCGGATCACCGAACCCCCCGGTAGGAACCGGAAAGCCCGAGATGAGAGGGCCGTAATCGTCGTCATCGAGGCCCGACTGCAGCAGTGGCGTCATAGTGGCCCCCGGGGCGATGGCGTTGAGCCGAATGCCGCTTCCCGCCCACTCGGCCTGCGGTGCATGGCGACGAACCCATCGGGCCAGCGCCGTCTTCGAGCTGGCGTAGGTGTTGCCATCGCCGAGGGTGGCGGCCAGCGCGCGCGCCTGGTCTTCGTCGCCGGCCAGGAAGGCCTCCACCAACTCGGCCGGAACCGACGGCTGGGTGGTGGTCGAGTTGGACGAAACCGCGACCACCTGGGCATCACCGGTGGCTGCCAGCACAGGCCGCAAGCCCTCCAACAACACCTGCGACCCGAAGTAGTTGACCGATGCCATGACCTCGGGGTCGAACGGCGGCCCCACTCCGGCCGATGCCAAGAACCCGTCGAGGCGACCGCCGCATCGCTCGATGATGTCGTCGAGGGCCTGGGACCGTCCCGACGGGGTGGACAGGTCGGCCTCGATGTCGGCCCCTCGCAGGTCGACGCCGATCACCTCGTGGTTGTTCGCCTCGAGCCGGGTGGCGGTGGCCGCACCGATACCCGAAGCCGAACCGGTGACTGCAAACGTTCCCATGGCGATCCTCCCGCCTCGATGGTCGGGCAGATGTTACGGCTTCATCGGAGGCGCACCATGGTCGCGAGTCCCGTCTGTGTCGCCGGCCGCCTACCCTGAGCCAGAACATGGACGCCGACCACCCCGCTCCCGAGCCAGATCGCGCTCCGGCTCTGCCGAGCACATCCAAACCCTCCGTGGTCAGTGGCAGCTCGGCGTGGGAGTCCATCATGTTGGTGGTGCTCTTCGTGGGAGCCGAACGCCTCGGTGATCGAGTGCAGGGCGACGGCGAGGGCCTCAAGTGGGCCATCGTGGCCGCCACCGGTTGGGGTATGTACACCATGGTCGGTCGCTGGCGCCGCGGCCTGCCCATCGGCCGCTTCCTGCCGCTCATCCTGGTGTTCCTGGTGGTACGAGGCGCCCTGGGGGTGGCGTTCGACTCCGAAGAAGTCTATTTCGGCATCGGTATCGGCACCAAGATCCTCATCGGAATCGGGTTGATGGTGTCGGTGGCCATCGGCAAACCCATCGTCGGGTTGTTGTTGCCGTATGTGTTTCCTTTCGACGAGGAGACCAAGTCGCACCCCACCTACTTCACCACCATGGCCCACCTCACTCTGGTGGCGGCGGCCTACGAACTGCTCACGGCGGTGTGGGACATCTGGCTGCTCCAGAACTCGTCGGCCAGCGGGTACGTCGTCATCCGCAGCGGTGTGGGCATCGTCACCAGCGTGCTGGCCTTCGGTGGGTCGTTTTGGTACGCCAAACGTCGGCTCGACTCCATACCTGGCTTCGAAGGGGTCCTGCCGTTGCTGGAACGGATGTCGACCGACTGGTCGTCTCGCTCCTGACCCGAAGGTGGGTCGAATCTCACCCGGTACCGCTCGGGCTCCATTCGAAGTATCCGGGCCGGTTGTCGGGAGCCAGGCCTCCCCATCGGAATCCGTGCTCGGCCATCAGCGTGACGAAGCGCCCGAAACGCGGCTCGCCGGCGTCGATGTCGGCGGCCAGCTCGAGGTCGACCGCGATTCCCCACAGATGGGCGCGGTCGATGTCGCGGTTCGAGGCCAGCGGTTCCCAGCATCGATGGGCACCGCCCCGTGCGACCACATCGTGTAGTCCTTCAGCGACGGCGGCGGCGAAGGCTGCCTGCAACGAGGTCAGCGTGTCGGCCTGACACCGGATGGTGCCGAGCGGGGTGATGGCGGCCGACGCCACGTTGGCCGCGACCCAGTCGGGGTCGGGCACGCTGTGGTCCTCATCGAAGGGTACGAACGTGAACTCGCCGTACTGTTCCTTCAACACGAAGTGGGGTGTCTGTTCCGGGTCGCCGCGGAGATAGGCCAGGCCGCTGACCGACACCACCGCCAGGCCGTCGTCGGGGAGTTCGTCGATGGCCCGCCATTCGTTCTCGAGCTCGGTGCGCATCGCGTTGGCATCACCATCGTGCTCGACGAGCAGGAAACTGTCGTCGGCCGTGCGCAACTCGTCGGCCGTGGACTCGGTGACCGCCATCTCGGCGGCCGCGATGTCGGTGTCGGGCACGAGGGCGGCCACGGTGAGCTCCTGGCCGGTGTCGAACACCACGGTGTCGCCGGGGGTCACGCCGCCGCGCAGCGTCGCGGCCCGATCGGAGAGGATCACCTCGTCGGGGCCGAGCTGCGACAACTGTTCGCGGTGCAGCGCAGAGACGAAGGCGGGAAAGGTGTCGGGGTCATACCCCAGCACCTCGACAGGAACCGAACCATCGCGACCGCCCGCACCCACCCGGCGACCCTCGGAATCGAAGACCAGGGTGAGGTTGGCCAGTCCGAGGTCGGCGCTGGTGGCGGCCCGGATGTGGCTGAGATCTCCCACCCGATCCTCGAAGTGATCGGGTACAGGTGTGGCCGTCCACGCCAACAAGATGGTGTCGTCCCCGGCGAGTCGATCGACCGAACTGGTCGGCGGGTCGTTTCCTTCGCCCACCATCAGCAGTCCCAGGGCCAGACAGGCGGCTGCCGCGGCCACGATGCCGATCCGCGTGCGGGTCACCGATGATCGGGTCGACGCCTCGATTCGTGGCATCACCGCTCCCACGATGTCGGGTGGTGCCACCACGGGGCCCAGCCGCAGCGAACGCCGGAGGACGGTCAGGTCGTCGCCGAACCGGCGACACCGGGTGCACTGCTCGATGTGCTCGTCGAGGCTGTCCGACGGCTGCTCTCCGTCGAGTGTGCCGGAGAGCTCGGCTCGAGCGTCGTGGCACTCCATCAGGCGTACCCTTCCTCGGCGTCGACCTCGTCGCCGGCGCGCATCCACTGCACCAGCTGCTCGCGGGCCGCGAACACCCTGCTCTTGGCCGTGCCTTCGGGGATGGCGAGCACGGTTGCTGCTTCGCGGTGGGTCAGACCCAACACCTCGACGAGCAGCACGGCCTCACGGAGTTTGGGGCTGAGCGACGCGAGGGCTCGATCGATCTCGAGGCCCAGACCGGGAGAGCCGATCGGCGCGGACGGCGGTGTGACCTCCAACAGGCGTTCTCGTCGGGCCGCCTTGCGGTGCGAATCGACGGCGGCGTTGCGGGCAATTGTGAACAACCACGTGGAGAACTTGGAGCGGAAGGTGTAGGTGTGCAGCTTGCGGTGCACGCGCAGGAACGTCTCCTGACAGATGTCTCGCGCCTGATCGGGATCGCCGACATAGCGACACAAGAACCGCCACACCGGTTCTTCGTAGACCCGCATGAGCGACTCGAAAGCCGCGGTGTCACCCTCCGAGGCGGCTTCGATGACGGCCGGGTCCGGTTCCTCCATACCACTTGAGACGATGCCACGCGGAACATGGTTCGGTCCCGCGGAGGCCTGATTCCGGTGGGCAGGGTGCAGATGGTGGCCCGTGCTCCTACCTTCCCCGACATGACCCTGCTGCACATCTGTGGATCGAACGACTGGCCGCCCGCCGGCCCGCACTACCGGACCCCCACCTTCGACGGGGACGGGTTCATCCACCTGTCGCGGGCCGATCAGGTCGACCGGCCCGCCAACCGGCTTTACCAGGGCCGACACGACCTGGTCCTCCTTGTCATCGACGAGACCGAACTGTCCAACGAGGTGCGGTGGGAGCCGAGTGCCGTACCCGAAGAAGATGGCGAGCTCTTTCCGCATCTCTACGGCGATCTCTCGGTCGCTGCGGTCACCGAAGTGGTGCCGTTCCCCCCGGGTGCCGATGGCATCTTCTCGTTGCCCCGGACCCTGGAGTGGCTGGTGCGGTGAGGTCGACGCTGCGTCGCACGGGCCACTAGAAACCCGGGGACGACACCAGGAGGTAAGGGATGGCGACACTCGACGGCTACGGGGTACTGGTCACCGGAGGGGGAACCGGGATCGGGAAGGCATGTGCGGCGGCGCTGGCAGCCGACGGTGCCTCGGTCACCATCTGCGGTCGAACCGAGTCCCGGCTGGTCGACGCCGTCGCCCAGATCGACGGTGATGTGG
>JBPCTQ010000052.1:0-12879 GCA_051011595.1 Acidimicrobiales bacterium | reverse complement strand
GACGAGCACCTTCTGGGTCATCTCCTCATCGGATTGCAGCTGCACTTCGTGGCCCGACGAGGTCAGCTTCCCGAGGTGCTCGCCCTGTGCCGGTTCGCCCTGGCCGCGGCCCTCGACCAGCACTACTTCGTCGGCACCAGCCACCTGTTCGGTGTGGCAGCCATCGGCTTGGCCCGGTCGGGGGATGCCCGAACCGCGGGTCGGTTGCTCGGGGCCATGACGGCCCACGATCACATTCCCCGCCGTAATGCGGTGTCCACGGTCCAAGAGGCGCTCGGCGACGAGTTCGAGGTGGTGGCCGAGTCGGGCGCAGGTCTCTCGGTCGCCGACGCCGCCCGTATCGCGATCGATGCTCTCGACCGCGCCCTGGCCGAGACCCGAGCGGCCACGCCGTCGGAATCGAACAGCTGACCCAGGTCAGGCGGTGATGGCTGCGACCTGCGCGCCGGTGACGTCGGCCAGACGCGCCGACGGCACCGGGAACACGCTGTCGGGAGTGCCGGCCGCGGCGTAGATGGTCTCGAACGTCAGCAGGTGCGGGTCCATCAGGGTGGTCAGGGGTTGGGGGTGGCCAAAGGGCGGCGTTCCCCCGATGGCGAACCCGGTGGCCGACCGGACTTCGTCGGCATCGGCCATCCGAACCAGTTCGGCCCCGAGGTGCTCGGCCAGACCATCGGTGTCGACCCGGTTGGATCCGGCACACAGCACCAGCACCGGGTCGTCGTCGGCCATCAGCACGAGCGACTTCACGATCTGGTCCACGTGGCAGCCCACGGCATCGGCGGCATCGGCCGCGGTGCGGGTGCCGCTGGGGTAGCGCTCCACATCCACCGGCAGGCCGGCATCGGCGGCAGCAGTGAGGAAACGCTCGACGGCGTCGGAACGGGCCATGGCGGCGCACTGTACCGGAGCACCGATGGTGCGATGGGTGAAACAACGCAACGAACGATCAGGCCGACGGACTGGGTGAAACAGCCACGGTGGACCTACCTTGGCCGCCATGGCCACCACCCGACCGGAGTCCCTCGCCGGCCTGCGCTTTGCCGTCATCGGTGCCGGTATGGCGGGCATCTTGTGCGGCATCAAACTTCGCGAGCGGGGGTGCACCGACTTCACCATCTACGAGAAGGCGTCCACCTTCGGTGGCACGTGGCGGGAGAACACCTATCCCGGTATCGCCTGCGATGTACCGGCCCATCTCTACAGCTATTCGTTCGCTCCCAACCCCGAGTTCACCCACCGCTTCGCCGCCGGCAACGAGATTTTCGACTACTTCGGTCGAGTCGCCCGCGAACACGGCCTCGACCAGCACTTCCGGTTCAACAGCGAGATCACCTCGTGTCGGTTCGAGGACGGGCGGTGGCATATCGAGACCGGCGACGGCCATCGCGATGTGGTCGATGTCGTCCTGGCGGCCACCGGCGTGTTGCACCACCCGAATCTGCCCGAATTCGAGGGCCTCGACCGCTTCGAGGGGGAGGCGTTCCACAGCGCCCGGTGGGATCACGATGTCGACCTCACCGGAAAACGTCTCGGTGTCATCGGAACCGGGTCCAGCGCAGTGCAGATCGTGGGGGCCACGGTCGACCAGGTCGACCACATCGACTTGTTCCAGCGCACGGCCCAGTGGATCGCACCCATCGAGAACGATCCCTACACCGAGGAAGAACGCCAGCAGTTCCGCGACGACCCCGAGCTGTTGCGTGAGCTCTACGCCGAACTGCGAGCGTTGTTCACCGAGGGGTTCTCCGATGCGGTGATCGACGCTGATTCACCGCACCTGGCCGGCATCGCGCTGCGTTGCGCCGAACACCTCGACACCGTCGCCGACCCCACGCTCCGACAGCAGCTCCGTCCCGACTACCAGGCCGCCTGCAAACGGCTGGTGGTGTCGGCCGACTTCTACGACGCCATCCAGGCTCCCAATGCCACTCTGGTCACCGAGGGGATCGATCGATTCGAAGCCGAGGGGATTCGCACGGTCGACGGCGAGCTCCACCCGCTCGACGTGGTGGTGATCGCCACCGGCTTTCGGGTCGACCGCTTCCTGCGGCCCATTCATGTGGTGGGGCGGGGCGGAGTCGATCTCGACGACGTGTGGGCCGAGCGACCGATCGCGTATTTGTCGATCTCGGTGCCCGAGTTCCCCAACCTGTTCATGTTGAACGGCCCCAACGGCCCCGTGGGCAACTTCTCGCTCATCGAGATCGCCGAGAAGCAGATCGACTACATCTTCCAGTTGGTCGACCGCATCGCGGCGGGGGAGTGCCGCGAGGTGTCGGCCCGGGCCGAGGCCACGGCCGCCTTCGACGAGGAGCGCATCGAGGCGGCCAAGAAGACCGTGTGGTTCACCGGGTGCAGCAGTTGGTATCTCGATGACCGGGGCATCCCCGCGGTGTGGCCCTTCAGCATGGCTCGTTTCACCGAGGAGATGGCGAGCCCGAAACCCGAGGCCTACGACCTCATCGGCTGAGCGGTCCTGCCCTTCGTTCCAGCTCGGCCCTGTCGCAGATTTCCCGCTGACTCCTCGTGCCACACTGGTGTGATGGGGCACCTTCCATCGGCGAATCTGCGTAGTGCGGTCGGTCATCTCTCCGATGAGGACTGGTTGTCACTCGTCGACGAGAGCCGCGGCGCCAATACCTGGGAGCACGACTTCCGCCTGCCGGGATTCCCGGGTGCCGATGTCGAGTCGATGACCACCATGCCCGCCAGCGCGGCCATGTTGCGCGAAGCCGGTCGCTTCTACGGAATCACCAAGCAGGCGCTCGAGCAGCATGGCGACGGGCTGAATCACGACACGCAACTGCTCGATTTTGGTTGCGGATGGGGCCGCATCACCCGGTACTTCTTGAAGGACGTCGAGGTGGGCTCCATCCACGGGGTCGACGTGGTCGACGAGCTCGTGCAGGCCTGTCGAGAGACGATCGCGCCCGACCAGTTCTCGGCCGTCCCTTCGAGCGGGCCCCTTCCCTTCGCGGACGCGTCGTTCGATGTGGTGCTGGCCAACTCGGTGTTCAGTCATTTCGATGCAGACCGCCACCGGCTGTGGATCAACGAGCTCGGACGGGTGGCCAAGCCGGGGGGTTTGTTGCTGCTCACCGTCGTCGATCAGAAGGCACTGGCCAAGTGGCTCGACCGAACTGGCGACTGGCGCGAGTGGTTCGATGGCGTGGTGGGGCCGGCATGGCGGGTGCGGCTGGAGCTGGCGTCGGGTCGGTTCGTGTGGCGATCGACGTCGCGCCAGGGTGCACTCGAGGGGTACGGCCTGGCCTTCGTCCCTCAACGTTGGTCGACCAGGGAGTGGCGTCGACACGACCTCGAGATCGTCGACATCCGCCGCGACTACGGGCAAGCGGTCTACGTGGCCCGCAAGCACTAGCAGGCGCGAGGTTGCGCACAGAGTGGTATTCGTCGTAGAAATACCACGTTGAGTGGTATACCCTGCAGGTGCGTTGTCCCTGCAGTCGGGCGGAACCGAGGAGTCGACACGTGCATTTCCCCGTGGGTCGATCAGTCGTGGCGTTCGTGTCCCAAGCCCGCGGCGTCACCTATATCCAACGTGTCCGGCATGCCGCCGACGCATGCCGGGAGCTCGGTTTCGACACCGTGTGCCTGCCCCCGGTCACCCTTGACGACGCCCTGCCGGTGGCCGAGTTGGAGCGAGCAGTCGGTGACCGCCGGATCGAGGCGGTGGTCCTGCACCGCGTGGTGAGCTCGCCGTCGCTCACGGCTTTGCTGGATCGTTGTCGCCAATGGGGGGCTGCCGCCATCTACGACGCCGACGATCTGGTGTTCGGTCCCGACTATCCGCTGCTGTTCGACGAGCTGGGCCGGGGACGTCACCCCGATCTGCTCGATCAGGCGATCCGGGCCCGTCAGGCCGTGCAGCAGATCGATCGGGCCTGGGCCGCCACTCCGGTACTGGCTGAGGCCATGTACGACATCGGTGTGGCTGATGTGACCGTGGTGCCCAACAGCTACAGCTCGCTGCAGCAGTTCGTGGCGTCACGGGCCCGGCGGGCACCATTTGACTCGCCCCACCTGGTCATCGGTTACGGGAGTGGATCGGGAACTCACGCCTGTGACCTGGGACTGGTTGCCGAACCACTGGCGGCGGTCCTCGACCGACTGCCGCAAGCTCGATTCCACTTCGTCGGCCGTGAGCGTTTGCCGGCGCCGTTGGCCCAGAGGTCTGACCGGGTGCTCCAGACCGACCCCGTGCGCTACGCCGACCTCTCGGCCGTGATTGCCCGTTGGAACATCAGCCTGGCGCCGGTGGTGCCCCGGCCGTTCAACGAGGCCAAGAGCGAACTCAAGTTCATCGATGCATCGCTGGTGGCCGTTCCCACGGTGGCCTCGCCCACCGAAGTCATGCGCCAGGCCATCGTGCCCGGTCAGACCGGGCTGCTGGCCGCATCGGCCACGCAGTGGCACGAGGCCGTGTTGGAACTGTCTCGTGATCGTGTGCGGAGAACTCTGCTCGGAGCCCGGGCCCGACGCGACGTGCACGAGCGTTATGGACCCGACGCCCGGCGGGCCGCCGTGGCGGCGTCGTTGGCTCGCCAACCGCTGTCGGTGTCCGCATGAGAAGCGCCGACGTGATCCCCATCGTGTTGACCGTCGACGTCGAACCCGATGATCGTGAAGCCGACCCGGCCACCACGACCGACTGGACCGGCTTCGGACCAACGGTCGAGTCGTTCGACGAGCTGCGGGAGCAGGCGACGGTCGACACCGGAGCGCCGGCTCGTTTCTCGTGGTTCCTGCGGATGGACCCCCAGGTCGAAGTTGTCCACGGCGACAACCAATGGTTCACGCAGCGCCACCGGTCGACCATCGCCCGGCTGGAGGCCCGCGGCGACGTCATTGGTTTGCACACCCATGCCTTCCGATGGGACGACCAGCTCGATCGGTGGGTATCCGATCACGACGACCAGGACTGGGTCGACCAGTGCGTGATCGAGTCCTGCGCCGCGTTCGAGGCGTCGTTCGGACGGCCACCCCGGCACTTCCGCTTCGGCGATCGGTTCATGAGCGATCGCACCCTCGACCTGCTCGTGGAGCTCGGCGTGCGATTCGACCTCACCCAGGAGCCCGACAAACTGCCCACCGCGTCGCTCAACCCGGGTGAGGTCACCACGGGATTGTTGCCCGACTATCGCGGGGTGCCGCGGGCCCCGTTCCGGCCGTCCCGGTCGGACTTCCGGCGACCGGCTCGATGGCTGGGACGACCGCTCTGGGAGGTGCCGGTCACCGCCCAACGCCTACCCGGAGCGCCGGCCGACAGCGACAGCAAGGCGCTCAACCTGGCCAGTCCCTCGGCGGCGTTCCAGGCCGTGATGGAACAGGTGCTGGCCGGGCCCGACCCTCATCTCGTGATGGTGTCTCGCACCAACATGACCACCGACAGCCGTTTCCGGCCCCGATTCCTCGAGACGCTCGACTACCTGATGGCCCACCCTCGGCGCCACCGGTTCAGGTTCGTGACCCCTGACGAACTGGTGCGATGGTCGAAGCGGCGCCGGCGAACGCTGCGCTGGGGCACCCCGGCCGACCATCGACGACTGGTGACGTCGGGCTGATCAGGTGAGCGAGCCGACCGGCACCACTTCGGTCTGTGGTTGTGGGAGGTCGCTCTCGGGCAGCAGGAACCGCCAGAAGATGGTGCCCTTCGGATGGCCGCCGGTGTCGAGCCAGTTGGCCACTCCGGGGTCACGGTCGGCGATCACGATCCGGTAGCTACCGTCGGCCTCCAACACGATCTGGGCCTGATTGAGCGACGACTGGCGAGACCGGTAGTCGAGTGTCTGCATGTGTACGTTCCACAACATCACGTTGGCGAAGACACAGTCGGGCAACTCGCCGGTCATGACCAGTGCTTCGTCGGGGGCCAACGACCACCGACCCATGGCGTAGTGGATGTCGACTGCGCCCGGCACCGGCATGCCGCTGTCGCGAAAACTGAACGGCTTGGGCAGTTCGTTGGGGACGTCGGCGACGAACGGCACACCACTGATGCCCCCGGGCGGGTTCTGGCCCACGGTGGCCTGTCGCAGGAAGGCGACCGCCGTCTCCAATCTCGACGAGAAGGTGGCGTCGTCGAGCGGTGGCGGGGGCTCGCTGTGCAGCGACTCGATGTCGATTCGGACGGCGGTGTCGGGGTCGTTCTGCGCCGACCGAGGCTGCTGGTAGTAGCTGCGCACCACGATGCTGTACGCCTCGGGCGGTATGGCCACGAAGTTGCCGTCGTGGGTGTCGGGACCGAAGACGATCGAATACGAGCCGTCGTCGGCCACCACCAGGTCGCGGTGGTTGACGTCGGCCAGCACGGCGCCGGCCATCCCGCCATCGTCGGCGGCGGCGTGCACGGTGAACGACGTGTAGCACTCACCTTCGATGGTGCCGGAGACCCGATAGGTGCGGTCGCCCCGAATGCGGGCGTAGTGATAGATGGCGTCGGGATTGTCGCCCTGGAGCTTGCGGGCCGGGGTCACGATCGAGGCCATTCGGGGATGCTCGGGATCGGCTTCCATGAACATTTCGCTGGCCGCGGCCAGCACCTGGCCGACGTAGCGATAGCCCTCGACGACGTCGATGGGCTCCTGGAAACGGTCGGTGGACAACACATAGCCGTCGCGGATCTCGACCAGGGCGGCGATGAGATCGTCGAAGACGGCCGTGGTGAGCGGCGCGTGGTTGGTCATGGCCTGTGGGGGACTCAGCCGAACTTGTCGACCAGCACCGCGAAGTGGTTCGAGGTGGCCTGGTGGCGCTTGCCGATCACGGCCTGGTACTCACCCGACTCGTAGATCTCACGGGCCTTGTCCTTGTCCTCGAACTCGAGCACGACGGTCTGCTGGCCGGGGCTGCCCTCGAGCACCGTGGAGGCACCCTCGAGAACGAGCAGCTGGCATTCCGTTCCGATTCTCAGGGCCGGCCCGGCCCCGCCCTGGTAGTCGCCGTAGAGCTCGGCGTCGTCGATGTCGTAGTTCACAATCAGGTATGCGGTCATGGGCTCATCCTGCCTCATCGGGACCGTGGGGGCGAGTGGGTCAACTATCGTCGGCGGCGTGAGCGACGAGCGGGTCGAGCGAGCCAACCAGTTCTTCGGACCGCTGGCGCCGGGACTGCACGGGGCGGTGTTCGATTCGGTCCAGCCCGACCGGGTGGTGGGTCACATCGACGTGACCGAGCCGCTGATCGCCGGCACCGGCTTCCTGTTCGCCCCGGCCATCATCTCGTTGGCCGACACGCTGTGCGCCATCGGCTGCGGCGAGAACATCGACGAGGGGCAGAGCTTCACCACCATCGAATTGAAGACCAACTTCTTGAGCAGTGCTCGGGTGGGTGAACAGGTCGTCGGCGAGGCCACACCCGTGCACGTCGGTGGTCGCACCCACGTCTGGGATGTTGTGGTCACCAACGAGACCACTGGCCGAATCATGGCGCTGTTCCGTTGCACCCAGATGGTGCTCGACTCTCGTCGGTAGCGGTCAGCTCCGCGGAGCAGCCGGCGTGAAGGTGGCGGGTAGGTGCTTCACCCCGTGGATGAACGACGACTTGAGCGGGTCCGGCTGACCGGCGGCTTCGATGTCGGGAAGGCGGTCGAACAGTTCGCGGAACATCACCAGGATCTCGCGGCGAGCGAGGTGGGCGCCCAGGCAGAAGTGGGGTCCCGGGCCCCCGAAGCCGATGTGGGGATTGGGGTCGCGGCCCACGTCGAAGCGGTACGGGTCGGTGAAGACGTCCTCGTCCCGGTTGGCGGCCAGATAGAACTGCAGCACCTTGTCGCCGGCCGCCAGCGGTTGACCATCGAGCACCGTGTCGCGGGTGACGGTGCGGCGCATGTAGGTGACCGGGCTGGCCAACCGGACGATCTCCTCCACCGCTTTGGGGTCGACACCTTCCACGTCGGCCATCCACCGGGCCCGCTGCTCGGGGTTCTCGGTGAGGTGGTGCAGTCCCCAGCTGATGGCGTTGCGGGTGGTTTCGTTGCCGGCCACGACCAACAGGATGAAGAAGCTGGCGATGTCGTTGTACGGCAACTTCTCGCCGTCGATCTCGGCGTTCACCAACAGGGTGGTCAGGTCCTCGCTGTCGGCCCCCTCCTTGGAGGCGGCCACGTCCTTCATGAGGTCGGCCAGCGCTTGCCCGGCCAGCAGTACCGAGGTCAGGACGTCGGTGCCTTCGGGGGCGTACTCGGGGTCGCTGGCGCCGAGGATCACGTTGGACTGCTCGAACACGAAGTCGAGGTCGCTCATCGGCACCCCCATGAGGTCACACACGATGCGCAGCGGCAGCCGGGCCGCCACATCGACCACGAAGTCACACTCGCCCCGCTCGCAGACCTGGTCGACGATCAGCGCCGCCTGGTCCTGCACGGCGTCTTCGAGGCGGGCCAGGGTCCGAGGGGTGAATCCCGACGCCACCAGGCGCCGCAGCTTGGCGTGACGGGGATCGTCGAGGGCGATCATCGAGCTGAAGAACTGGGTGAACTCGGGTGGTTCCTCGAGGGTGGTGATGCCGCTGGCGGACGAGTACACCTCCGGGGTCTTCGACACTTCGAGGATGTGGGCGTGACGGGTGAGGACCCATGCCCCTTTGCCCTGGGGCAGCGGAAAGTCCGGTGGTACCTCGACGTCGGGATGGAAGCTGATCGGCGCGGCTCGCAGCGAGGCCAGGTCGGTTTCGATCTGATCGGCCGGGCGCACCCAGAACTCGGCCAGGATCGGGTTGGGCAACACAGTCAACGCGAGCCTCCTCGGTCATCGGTTCACGTCGGATCGAGCGTAATGGCGACGGCCTCCGGCGACCGATCCGGCCGGTCAGACGGACGTGAGACCCGTCGGGAGCCGGCCACCAGGGACGGGCCACCGATGTTGTGTCCGGTGCTCGGGTGGGTGGACGGCCCGACGATGGGCCCATCGGCCAAGCGTTCCACGAGCATGGACTTCGAAGATGGCTCTCACCTGACGATCTATGGTGTCCGTCATGAAGGAACTCGTGTATCACCGGCTGCTCTTGCCGGCCGTGGAGTACTACGCCGACAAGACCGCATTCTTCGACCAGGGACAGCAGCGCACCTACGCCGAGCACGGCGACCGGGTCATGCGGCTCTGTCAGGCGCTCTCCACCGAACTGGGTGTGAGCCGGGCCGACCGGTTCGCGGTGATGTCCACCAACAACCACCAGTTCCTCGAGCTCTACCACGCGGCCTTCCTCGGCGCCGGGGTGATCAATCCGCTCAACCTGCGGCTGGCGGGTAAGGAGCTCGACTACATCATCCGCGACTCGGGCACCGAAGTGGTCTTCGTCGACACCTTCTTCGCGCCGTTGATTGCCCAGGCCATGGAGGCCTCCGACAGTGCCAGCCCGCTGCGCCACACCGTGCTCATCGGCGATGGTGATGTGCCCCACGACATCAAGTACGAGGACCTACTGGCCGCGGCCGACCCGGTGGTTCCCGACGAACCCGAAGAAGACGATCTGGCTGTGCTCATGTACACGGGCGGCACCACCGGCCTGCCCAAGGGTGTGGCGCTCGAACACCGGGCCCAGATGCTCAACCTGTACCACGTCGGGATGGTGGTCGATTTCGATCCCGACTCGGTGTACCTCCATCAGACACCCATGTTCCACGCCGCCTCCATGGGCGGCATCATGGGCACCCCGGCGGCCGGTGGCAGCACCGTGTACATGCCGCTGTTCGACCCCGCCGCAGCCATGGGCCTCATCGAGGAGCACCAGGTCACCCAGACGATGATGGTGCCCACCATGATCGGCATGATGATCAATCACCCGGAGTTCGTTCCCGAACGGCTGGCCTCCCTGCAGATGCTCACCTACGGGGCTTCGCCGATGCCTGCGGCCATTCTCGATCGTCTGCTCGATCTCTACCCCGACCTCGAGATCAGCCAGGGGTACGGCATGACCGAGTGCTCGTCGCTGCTCACGTGGCTCGACGCCGATGCCCACCGTGTCGGTGGTGCCCGTCTGCGGTCGGCGGGCCGGGCCGTGTCGGGGGTGTCGCTGTCGATCCAGGACGAAGCCGGCAACATCTTGCCCGGCGGCGAGACCGGCGAGGTGTGTGCCAAGGCCGGGAACTTCATGCGCGAGTACTGGAACAAACCCGAGGCCACCGAAGAGGTGTTCGCCGGCGGGTGGTATCACACGGGCGACGCCGGCTACATCGACGAGGGCGGGTATCTGTTCCTGGTCGACCGGGTCAAGGACATGATCGTCACGGGTGGCGAGAACGTGTACAGCGCCGAGGTCGAGAGTGCCATCTCCAAACACGACGCCGTCGAGCAGGTGGCCGTCATCGGCATTCCCCACGAAACCTGGGGTGAGCAGGTGCACGCCATCGTGGTTCTGGTGGCGGGGGCCGAATGCACCGAGGACGACATCATCGCCATCGCCCGCGAACACATCGCCGGCTACAAGGTGCCCAAGTCGATCGAGTTCCGGGGCGAGCCACTGCCCCTGTCGGGAGCCATGAAGGTGCTCAAGAAGGACCTGCGCGCGCCGTACTGGGAAGGCCACGGACGCGGCGTCAACTGAATCAGCGGCCGTTGGCCGAGAAATGCTGGTAGTCCTTGCTCGAGGTCCAGTTGCCGCCCCACGCCCACCCGGCTGCCGCGAAGCTGCTGGTGGCGATGTCGCCGGCCACGATGAGCCCGGGCACCGACGGGTCGCGCACCACGTAGGCCGCCCCTTCGGGCGGGTCGACCTGAGAGCCGCGCACCCATGGGTTCACCAACGGGTTGATGTCGACGGCGCGACCGTAGGCGTGCTGGCTCCACACTCCGGGTGACCCGTCGACCTCTCGACAGTTGAAGGCCGAGGTGTTGTTGGCCCGCATGGAGGCCTGATCGTCGCCGTTGAACACATCGACGACGTCCAGCCGATGAATGGGGAACTGGTGGTCGAAGAGTGTGCCGAACACCCTCACCAGGTCGTCGGTGTGGTCGCGATGGATCACCAGCTCGCCGGTGAGGCTTCGCCCGCTCTCGTGGCTGTGGCCGACCGTGACCAGGCGGAGATCGGCCAGCGCCACCGGACACTCCGGCCGCCACGTGGCGGCCACCCGACCCTGGTTGGACTCGTCGATGCCTCTGACCTTCCAGGTGAACACCAACTTGGGGCCGGCGGGGGTGCGATGGCGGGTGCGCACCTTGTGCTCACAACGAGGGTTCTCCCCCCAACAGCGGTCGTGGCCCCCGTTGCCCCACACCGAGTCGACGCCGAAGCCGCCGTTGAGCTCGTCGTCGCCCGGGCCGCCCGTGAGCATGTCGCGGCCCCCGGCGCCGTGGAGGTCGTCGTCGCCGCCGGCGCCGTCGAGCATGTCGTCACCGCGACCGCCGGCGAGTTCGTCACGGCCACCGCCGCCACAGATGAGGTCGTCGCCGCCCCGGCCGTTGATGTGATCGTCGCCTCCCAGCCCGAGGATGACGTCGTCGCCGGACGTACCGAGCAGCCAGTCGTCGCCCGCCGTGCCGACGATGGTGGGGGTGACCCGGTCGCACAACGGGGGAGCGGCCCCGGCCGGGGTCGACAGCGCCAACAGCCACACGCCAGCCGTCACCGCCGCCAGCAGAGCGGGGAGGGCAAGCCGGTAGGGAGCCGGTCGGGGCACCCGTCCAGTGTAGGGAGCGGTGCCTGCCGGTCGGCCGACGAACGGACTCAGCCGACGTCGACCGGCAGCTTCTCCAGCCCGCGCAGATTGATGCGGCCGTTCCATTCCGGGGTGTCGGCCACGGTGGCGCCGGGGAAGCGGCGAATGAACGAGCCGATGGCGATTTGTCCCTCCAGCTTCGCCAACGACGCACCCAGGCAGTAGTGGGCGCCGCTGCCGAAGGAGACATGTTGTCCCGCCCCCTCACGACCGAGATCGAGTTTGTCGGCGGTCGGCCCCCAGAACTCGGGATCGCGGTTGGCCGAGGCCAGGCACGTCATGACGAACGCACCCTTGGGCACCACCTGGCCGGCCACCTCGATGTCGGCGGTGGTGATGCGGCGGGAGAACTGCACCGGCGCAATGAATCGCAGCAACTCGTCGATAGCCGCCGTGTCGAGATCGGGATTGCTCCGGAGTTGCTCTCGTTGCTCGTCGTCACCGAGCAGGACGAGGATGCCGGTGCCGATGAGGTTCACGGTGGTCTCGTGGCCGGCGATGAACAGCAACGACACCTGGTCGCGCAGCTCCAGGGGCGACAACCGGTCGCCGTCGTCTTCGGCCTCGATGAGCGCGGTGAGCAGATCGTCGGCCGGGTTGGCCCGCTTCCACTCCACCACCTTGTCGATGTGGGCATCCATCAGGCGGGCGGCCGAGAAGGCGGCCCGGGCATCTTCCTCGGAGAGGATGGGATCCAGCGTCTTGACCATGGCCCCCGACCAGTCACGAATCTGGTCTTTGTCGCTCTCGGGCATACCCAGCATCTCCGAGATCACGTCGAAGGGCAGGGGGAAGGCCAAGTCATCGACCACGTCGGCGCGGCCGGCCGCGGCCATCCGATCGAGGGCTTCGTCGACCAGTTGCTGGATCCGGGGACGCAGTGCCTCGATGGTTCGGGGGGTGAACGCTTTGCTCACCAGCCGGCGCAGCCGGGTGTGGTCGGGAGGATCGGTGTTGAGGATGGAGGTATCGGTGTCGAGCAGGCCGTACTCCTCGACCAACTCGTCCATCATCGACCCCCGCTCGCTCTCGTCGAAGTCGGCGTTGGCGTCGTCGACGCTGAGCGTCGGATCGCGGAGCAGCCGGAAGACATCGTCGTATCGGAACACCGCCCACGGCCCGGCCAGCGTCTCCTGCACCGGCGCCTGATCGCGCATCTCGGCCAGGTGCGGATAGGGGTCCTCCATGTACCCGTCCTGGAG
>JBPCTQ010000051.1:0-12391 GCA_051011595.1 Acidimicrobiales bacterium | reverse complement strand
GGGGATGCCGTGGCGGGTGGTGGCTCGGGTTCGGCCGCGGGGGGCCGGGCGGCGGTGTCAGCGGTGAGGGGGCGCACGTTGCTGACGGCGCTGGGGGCGACCGGCTCGGGCTCGTCGAACACCAGCTCGGGGGGTTGGTCGACCGTGGGCTGTGACTCGGCGTACGCGTTGTAGCTGTCGTACTCCTCGTCGGGACCGAGCCCGAGGTACAAGATCGCCTTCTTCAGCATGGAGGCCATGTTGTCCCCTCCTCATGGGTGTGCTGGGGCACGAACCACTGTACCGCCGATGACCGACCGGCCCGGACTCGAGGCCGACCGGCGCACCGGTCGGGGGACAGCTCGCGACGTCAGGAACGGGCGCCGAACAGGTCGCGACCGACACGAACCATGGTTGATCCCGCTTCCACCGCCACTTCCAGATCGTTGCTCATACCCATCGAACAGTGGTGCAGGCCCAGGGCGTCGGCGAGGCCACGAGTGGCCTCGAAGGCCGACCGGGTGGCGCCCAGGTCGTCGATCTTGCCGATGGTCATGAGGCCCTGGACATCGAGGCCGCCGGCGCGCGCCCGGTCGACCAACGCCTCGGCCTCGGCGGGCGCACAACCCGACTTCTGCTCCTCGTCGGTGCTGTTGACCTGGACAAGAATGGCGGCCCCCGGATCTCGCTTGATCAGCTCGTCGACGAGTGGGGCGCGGTCGATCGATTGCCACAACGAGACGTGGCCGGCCAACTGACGGACCTTGTTCCGCTGCAGCCCGCCGACGAAATGCCAGCGCACACCACTGCCGGCATCGACCGCTTCGGCCTTTTCGCGCAGCTCCGGGGCGTAGGACTCACCGATGTCGTACAAGCCGGCAGCCAGGGCGTCCTCGATGAGCGCAACCGGAAACGTCTTGGCGACGCCGACCAACACGACCCGTTCACCACCCGCCCGGTCGATCCGGGCCCGCACCTTCTCCAGGCGTTCTGCGAACCCGCTCATGGCTCGATCCACGCGGCGGTGACCTGGCGGCCGGGCTCGGACCGAACCCGATTACTGAACCAGCGACTGTCGGCGGTGTCGTGGCCGAGGTCGGTGACCGATTCGACCTGCTCGCGACATGCCGCCCGAACGACCGCCACCAGGTCGAGAGCCGGACGACCTTCGGCCGTGAGTCCCCGAACCTCGTCGCCGCACCGGTCGGCCACGGCGTCCAAATCGGTGGGCCCGAACTCATAACTCGCCGGTCGGATACACGGCCCGATCAGCGCCGACACCGGGCCTCCTCCCAGCTCGCGCAGGCGCTCGACCCCGGCCTGCACCACACCGCCCACCGCACCCCGCCAGCCGGCATGGACCACGGCGACGGCGTCGTCGCCCAGCAACACGACCGGCGCACAATCCGCCGTGCACACGCCCAGGACGGCCCCACCGGTCGCGGTGGCGGCCCCGTCGGCCTGGTCGCCCTGATACTGCGCCGGCGTCTCCACCAGCACGACGTCGGACCCGTGGACCTGTTGGAGCCACGTCCACGGTGCGTCCACGAGGTCTCGGCGGCGATCGTCGACCCCGTGGGCAGCAACGGCGAAGTCGCCGTCGCCGCGGTCGGTGAGCCGGATCTGCACGGTCCGGCCCGACACCAATCGTCGTTCGAGCCTGATCACCCGATGACCTCCATCGACCGCCCCGAGGTTGTCACCGGCGGCCTCACACGAGGTGATTCCACCGATGACAAGCGGGTGTCACTTCAAGAAGGCGGGAACGTCGAAGTCGTCGTCGAAGTCGTCGCCGGCCTCGTCAGCGAAGATGTCGGCGACGTCCTCCTCGCCGCCGTCGGTGGCGTCGATGGTGAGGCCCGAGGCGGCGGGAGTCGTGCGACGAGTGGGCTCGTTGTCCCACCGGTCGAACCCGGCGGCGATGACGGTGACCCGCACGTCGTCGCCCATGTTCTCGTCGATGACCGTGCCGAAGATGATGTTGGCCTCGGGGTGAGCCACACCGTGTACGACCTCGGCCGCTTCGTTCACCTCGTACAGACCGAGATCGCTCGATCCCGAGATGGTGAGCAGGATGCCCCGGGCGCCGTCGATCGATGCCTCGAGGAGCGGGCTGGAGATGGCCGCCTTGGCCGCCTGCAGCGAACGCCCCTCGCCGCTGGCGTAACCGATGCCCATGAGGGCCGAACCGGCGTCGCTCATCACCATCTTCACGTCGGCGAAGTCGGTGTTGATGAGCCCCGGTGTGGTGATGAGGTCGGTGATGCCCTGCACACCCTGGAGCAGCACTTCGTCGGCCATCTTGAACGCGTTGAGTACCGATGTCTTCTCGTTGGAGACGGTGAGCAGTCGATCGTTGGGGATGACGATCTGGGTGTCGACCTTCTCCTTGAGCCGTTCGATGCCCTGATCGGCCTGTACCGACCGGCGTCGACCTTCGAAGTTGAACGGGCGAGTGACCACACCGATGGTGAGCGCACCGAGCCCCTTGGCGATCTCGGCCACCACCGGAGCCGCACCGGTGCCGGTGCCTCCGCCTTCACCGGCGGTGATGAACACCATGTCGGCGCCCGCGAGCACCTGCTCGATGTCGTCACTGTTGGCTTCGGCCGCCTGGCGTCCGATCTCGGGATCGCTGCCGGCACCGAGACCTCGGGTGAGCTCACGCCCGATGTCGAGCTTGATGTCGGCGTCGGACATCAGCAGCGCCTGGGCATCGGTGTTGACGGCAATGAAGTCCACACCTTTGAGACCGGCATCGATCATGCGGTTGACGGCGTTGACACCGCCGCCGCCGACACCGACCACCTTGATGACGGCAACGTAGTTCTGGGGATTGGCAACCATGGCGGACAGCCTCCAACTCGGTCTTGGTCGCTCACACGCGGCAGGGATCACCGCGCGGCTTTTCGACGTGCCCATCACGGGCAGTGCTCAACCTACCCCTGAGAGAGAGATGGAAGCGAATCGGGTGACCCTCGACTTGAGAGCTAGGGAGCCTCACCCTCGTGTTGAGGGTTGTGGGGGCCGGGCACGGCGACGGATCACCGGGTGCGGGGGCTCAGGTCTCGGGTTCGGTGACCGCCTCCCGACTGGTGAGACAGCGGGTCACAACCGGGGCATCGGGGGCCTGCACGTTGAACGACTCGATGCAGTCGTTCTGCACCCGAGTCAACAAGGTGGCCAGCGCCACCAACTTGTCGGCCAGCTGATCCGGTGTGCCCAGCTCGGCCCACACACCGTCGCCCAGGTCGAGCACCACCGCCCCTTGTTCGTTCTGGTTGACCACGTGGACCCACTCCGCCAGGTCGGCCGGGATGGCGTCGACCACCAACACGGCCGCGGCCAGACCTTCGGCCACGAGACCCGGCGCGGCGGCGGCATCAACACCCACAACCAGCGGCAGCTCCCGGGGCGGCGCGGGCACGATGTCGAGCACCACACCTTCGAGATCGATCAACAGGTACGACGATGCCCCGACCGGACTGGCCGCCACCGGCACCCGCTCGACGACGTCGACTCGAATGGTGTCGGGCCACTCGCGGGTGGCGTTGGCCGACGCCACCCATGGATGCCGTTCGACCCGACGCTCGACGCCGGCCAGATCGACGTCGACGAGTTGCACGCCCTGTTCGATGCCGGCGAGCTCGACGATGAGGTCGGGATCGGCCTGTTCGGCCCCGAGCACGGTGACCTGATCGACGTCGAGCAGGCTGGTACGCACCAAGAACAGGCCCAGCGCCATCACCGCCAACAGACCCAACAGGACACCGGTCCTGATCCATTTCCGGCGTTCGCCGGTGCGTTCGAGCGACTCACGGCGGGCCCGAATACGCGGATGCGAGTCGGCGACGGCGCTCACCATGCTTGGTCTCCGAACCCGACCAGTCGGGTCTCGACGTCGAGGTCGACCCCGTGATGTTCGCGGACCAGATCTCGCACCGCCCTCATCACTGCGTAGACGTCGTCGGCCGCGCCACCCGGGTCGGCCTGGATGAAGTTGGCGTGTTTGGTCGAAACCTCCGCCGTGCCGATCCGCAGACCCCGACCTCCTGCCGCGTCGATGAGTCGCCCGGCCGAGTCGCCCTCGGGGTTGGTGAAAACGGATCCGGCGTTCTGCCCACCGGGCTGGTGTTCGCGGCGCCAACGGACCACCTCGGAGAGTGCGTCCTCACCCGCAGCCACCGAACCCGGGTGCAGGGCCAACGTGGCCTCGATCACCAGGTGATGAGCCTCGATGGCCGACTCGCGGTAGCCGAACGCCAGCTCCGCCGGTGACCACTCGCGCACCTCGCCGGTGACCAGATCGGCCACGCGCGCCGACACCACGGTTGCGGCCATGTCGCTGCCGTGGCCGCCGGCGTTCATCCGGATGGCGCCGCCGATGGACCCGGGCACACCAACCGCCCATTCGAAACCGGCCAGACCGGCAGCCACCGACGCGCGAGCAGCCACCGGCAAAGGCACCGCCGCCTCGGCCCTCACCGAGGAGTCGTCGATGTGCAGCCCGCCCAGGCCGTCACCGAGCACGATGGCGACACCTTCGAAGCCGCTGTCGGACACCAACATATTGGAACCGCGCCCGACCACCAGGGTGGACACACCTGCGCCGGCGATGACGTCGACGAGGGTGTCGACATCGGCCCGTGAGTCGATGAACACGAACAGCGAGGCCGATCCCCCCACTCGATAGGTGGTGAACAACCCCAGCGAGCGATCACGTTCGGTGCGGGCGGCGAGCGGTCCCGCGGCCAGCCGGTCGGCAACCTCGTCGATCGACAGTCCCACCATCACGACTGCCCCAGACGTTGGAGCAAATCATCGGGGAGTGAGCTCAGGTCACCTGCTCCCAGGGTGAGGCAGAGGTCGCCGGGGCGGAGCAGGGCAAGGAGATGGTCGATGAGCTCGGTGCGGTGGGCCACGAAGTCGACCGGCAGATCCGGATTCTCGGTCCGGGCGGTGTCGGCCACCATCTGGCCCGACACACCCGGCCGCGGCGCCTCTCCCGCGGCGTAGATCTCGGTGACCACCACATGGTCGGCGGCGGCGAAGCCAGGACCGAATTGGCGACCGACCTCCTGGGTTCGGCTGTACCGGTGGGGCTGGAACACGCACACCACCCTGGGCCACTCGCCGTCGCGGGCAGTCGCCAACGCAGCCGCCACCTCGGTGGGAAGGTGGGCATAGTCGTCGACGAACGTGATTCCTTGTGCCTCACCCCGGTACTCGTACCGTCGAGCCACGCCGGCATAACGGGCGAGGGCGTCGGCCACCGCATCGAACCCGGCGTCGTAACGCAGGGCGGTGACGGCCGCCGCCGCCGCATTCTGGGCGTTGTGACGTCCTGGAACGGCCAAATCGATGACCCCGAGGCTGGTGGCCTCGTGCTCGAGACCGAACCGGACGCCCGACCGGGTGCTCTCGAGGCCGACCATGCGGTAGTCGGCATCGGTCGCTTCGCCGTAGGTGATCACCGACGGGTGATCCGCAGCCAGCCGTCTTCCGCCTTCGTCGTCGACGCCCACCACCACCGGCCCGGTTGTCTCGGTGACGAACCGGTCGAAGGCGGCCCGAAGTTCGTCGAAACCGCCATAGTGTTCGAGGTGGTCGGCTTCGACATTGGTGACGATGGCACCGTGGCGAGGAAGCTCGATGAAGGTCCCGTCGCTCTCGTCGGCTTCCACGACGAACAGGTCACCGTCGTCGGACCACGCAGCCCCGCTGCCGATCTCGTTGACGTCGCCCCCGATGATGAACGAAGGAGCCAGGCCCGCCTCCCGCAGGGCCAGCGCCAACATCGAACTGGTGGTGGTCTTGCCATGGGTGCCGGCCACGGCGATGGCCCGCCGGGTGGCGGCGATCCCGGCCAGGATCTCGGCCCGCCGTACCACCGGGATCCCTCTCTCCTCAGCCGCCCTGACCTCGGAGTTGGTGGCGGGCACCGCGGTGGAGATGGCCACCAGTGCGGCATCACCCACGTGATCGCGATCGTGTCCGATGGCGACCTCGATGCCACTCACCCGCAGCCGATCGATACCGGGACCCTCCTTGAGATCGCTCCCGCTGACGTCGTGGCCCATGGCCGCCAGAACGGCGGCGATGGCCGACATACCGGCACCGCCGATACCGACGATGTGGATGGGCATGGGGCGGGTGAGGTCGATACTGGTCATGGTGTGGTCGGCCCGCCGACCGAACGGCAGACAACCCCTCCATGCTGGTCCGCGGGAGCAATCGGGTGGGTGATGGCCGAGGTGTTCATACCGCTGCCTCGATGATCGATGCGACGGCATCGGCGGCATCGGGTCGGGCGAAGTCGGCCGCCGCCCCACTCATCGCATCCCGTCGGTCGGCGTCGATGCGCAGCCGCTCGATCTCATCGATCAAACGCGGTCCATCGAGGTCGGGATCGGCCACCAGCACGGCGGCGCCACAATCGACCAATGCCTTCGCGTTGGCCGTCTGGTGGTCACCCGGCGCGCCGGGAAGGGGAACCAGGATGGCCGGTGTTCCGGTGACGGCGACCTCGGCCACGGTGGTGGCCCCCGAACGACACACCACAACATCGGAGGCGGCGTACACACCGGCCATGTCGGTCTCGTACCGCACCGGTCGGTAGGCGGCCGACGCGTCGTCACCGGGAGCCAACTGTTCGAGAACCGAGTCGTAGTCGCGTTCGCCGATGATGTGGCGAACGGCCAGATCGCCATCACCTCGCCACTGCGGGAGCGCATCGACCACCGCGTTGTTGATGCGCCTTGCACCGAGGGAGCCGCCGAAGACAGAGACCATGAACCGGGAGGGATCGACACCCAGCCGGCTCCTGGCGGCCAGGCGACCGGCATCGCGATCAACCGCCCGGATCTCGTCGCGAACCGGGTTTCCCGTCCACGTGGCGCGCGGCAGGTCGACATCGGGGAACGACGTGGCGGCCACCCGTGCGAACCGACCGATAAGGCGGTTGGCCAGACCGGGCACCGCGTTCTGTTCGGCCACCACGATGGGGATCCGCATCAACACCGCCCAGAGCGCACAAGGGACACTGGCGTACCCACCGAGCGACACCACCACATCGGGCCGCACCCGGCGCAGGACCCCGAACGCGGTCACGAAGGCCCGCAGCAGTCCGACCACGGCCCCCACATTGTCGATGGTGAGTCGGCGTTGGATACCCCGCCCGGGCAGCAGAGTCAGCTCGAAGCCGGCCTCGGGTACCAGCCGGGCCTCGATGCCGCGCTCACTGCCCACGTAGTGGATGTTGTCGGCCGGACAACCACGCCGAACCAGGGCCCGGGCGATGTCGAGCCCGGGCTGGACGTGACCAGCCGTTCCGCCGCCACTGATCAGAACTGACGTCGGGTGGCGCTGGCCCTCAGTCGACATGGCTGGCGATGTTCAACAAGACGCCGTAGGCCGCCATCGTCACCACCAACGACGAACCGCCGGCCGACAGGAACGGCAGTGTCACCCCGGTGATGGGAAGGGCCCCCACCACCGCACCGATGTTGACGAATGCCTGGATCACCACCCATGCAGTGATACCGACCGCCACCAACGAGGCGAAGGGATCGACCTGGCGGAGCCGATGGGCAACCAGGAAACCCGCTACCCCGATGAGCACGAACGCACCCAGCACCGCGAGCCCCCCCACCAGGCCGAACTCCTCGGCGATGATGGCGTAGATGAAGTCGGTGTGCGCTTCGGGCACGAATCCCCACTTGGCCCGGCTCGCCCCCAGCCCCACACCGCTGACCCCGCCGTTGGCCAGCGCCACCCCCGCTTGGACGGTCTGGTACCCCGCTTCCAACGGGTCGGCCCACGGGTCACTGAAGGCGAGCAGCCGCTCGCGCCGGTAGGGCGCCAACCAGGCCAAGGTGAGCGCCAGGCAGGCGGAGGCTCCGGCGATGAACCAGAGATGGCCGAGGGAGGCGCCGGCCATGTACAGGATCACGAAGACCACACAACACACGATGATGGCCGTGCCCAGATCGGGCTCGAGCACCAGCAACACCGCGTAGGCCCCGGTCCACATCAAGATGGGCGCCAGGGTGGAGTTCAGGCTGGTCACATTCCGTCGCTGGCGGGTCACCATGTCGGCCACCCAGATGATGAGGGCCAGCTTGGCCAGCTCCGACGGTTGGAATGTGAACCCGCCGGCGCCGATCCAGCGTCGGGCACCGTTGACCGACAGTCCGATCTGGGGAACCAGCACCAGCACCAGCAGCGCTGCGGTGACGATGAGCAACGGCACCGAGAATCGCTCGCGCCACAGTCGATAGTCGAGTCGCGAGGTGAACAGCGCCGCCACCAGCCCGGCCAGCAACCACAACGACTGCCGCCGGAACGCCGACCAGGGATCACCGCCGCCGAGGGCGTCACCCGACGACGCCGACAACACCATGACCAACCCGTAGAGGCTGAGTCCGAAGCCCAGCACCACGAGGAGACCGAACAGCGGCGAGAAGCGGCGACGGCGCACCTGAGGACCGCGACCGTCGGGAGAACGCCGACTGGTCGGGTGGCGGCCCCGAGCGCTCCGCTCGGCCTGTCGTCGCTCGGCCAGGGGTGTCTTCACGCGTCCTCCAACGCTCGTACCGCCCGCACGAAGTCGTCCCCACGCGCACCGTAGCCGCTGTACCAGTCGAAGGACGCGCATCCCGGGGACAACAAGACGACATCGCCGGGCAGCGCCGCCTGGCGAGCGAGGGCCACGGCCTGGTCCATGTCGTCGGCGAACACCACCGGGCGGACACCGGCGAAGGCATTGGCCACCTCGTCGCGGGCATCGCCGATGGCCACCACCGAACGAATGTGATCGGCGGCCGCAGCCATGGGACCGAGGTCGATGCCCTTGTTCCTACCACCGGCGATGAGCACGACCCGCTCGAAGCTCCGAGCAGCCGCCACCACCGCGTGGGGCACCGTCGCCTTGGAGTCGTCGACGTAGGTGATGCCCTCGAGCTGGGCCACCGTGGCCACCCGGTGCGGCAGCCCGGCGAACGACGTGAGCACCGACGTGACCGCCTGGGCCGAAACCCCCTGGGCGTCGGCGCAGGCCCACGAGGCCAGCGCGTTCTCGATGTCGTGAGGCAGGCTACGGGCCAGGTCGGACGTAGCCAGCAACACCCCGTCGGGTCCCATCAGGACATCTCCAGCCAAGCGATAGTCGGCCTCCACGCTGGCGGAGAAGGTCCGGGCGCCGGCCGGGGTATGACCCATGACCACAGGGTCACCGGCGTTGGCGACGGCCACCGCGTTCGGTTCGAGGTCGGACCAGATCCGTGCTTTGGCCAGCTGGTACTGCTCGAGGTCGCGGTGCACGTCGAGGTGATCGGGACCCCAGTTGAGCCAGGCCGCCACCGCCGGGTTGAAACGGCAGGTGTGGCCGAGTCTGAAGGACGATGCCTCGACCACGAACACCTCGGTGGCCGGATCGTCGATGGCCGTCACGAGGGGCACGTCGGTGTTGCCGGCGGCCACCGCCGGGCGGCCGTCGGCCACCAACATCTCGGTGATCATGGTGGTCACGGTGGTCTTGCCATCGGTGCCCGTGACGGCGACCACTGGTCGATCGTCCCAGCGCCGGGCGAGATCGAATTCGCTCGCCACCTGCACCCCGACCTGCTGGGCCACCTCGAAGGTGGGGTGGCTGTGGGGAACCCCGGGTGAGGGCAACAACACATCGGCTCCTGGGAGGGTGTCGGCCAACTCGGTGGCCGACGGTGCGGGTACCAGGCGTGCGCCCCAACCGGCGATCAGGTCGTCGTGTTCGGGGCGGGGATGGTCCTCGATCACCGTGATCTCGACGCCGCGCGACAACAACCGTTCGGCCACGGCGATACCGGTGACACCCAGTCCGACGATCACCGCGGCGGTCATGTGCCACCTCCGGCGGCGATCCAGTCGGCATAGAAGAGCCCGAGACCGACCGCGACACAGAACCCGTGCAGCATCCAGAACCGAATGATGACCCACGTCTCGTGCCAGCCGCCGAGCTCGAAATGATGGTGGATGGGGGCCATACGAAAGAACCGTTTCCCCGTGAGCTGGAACCGTCCGATCTGGAGGATGACCGTCACCGTCTCGATCACGAAGAGCCCACCGATGATGGGCAGCAGCAAATGGGTGTTGGTGGCCAGGGCCAGCGCCGCCAGCCCGACACCGATGGCCAGCGAGCCGGCGTCGCCCATGAAGATCTGCGCCGGCGCTGCGTTCCACCACAAGAACCCCAGACAGCCGCCCAACATGGCGGCCGCCACCACGGCAAGGTCGAGGGCGTGGTTCACGTCGTAGAAGGGCTCCCCGGCGGTTCCGATCTCGGCCGTCGGAGTGAACTTCCAGAAGCTGATGAAGACGAACGCAGCGAAGGAGAAGACGGCCGAACCGGCCGCAAGACCGTCGAGGCCGTCGGTGAGGTTGACCGCATTGGCACTCCCGACGATGAGCAGCACGGCCCAGATCGTCCACAAGGCATTGCCCATGTCCCAGCCGATCGAGTTCCAGCGAGTGAACGAGAGGTGTGTGTTCACATCGGTGAACTGCACCATCAGCACCGAGAAACCGACCGCCACGATGAGCAGGCCAAGCATCTTGGCCCGCTTGTTCAGGCCGAGGTTCCGTTCTCGGACGACCTTGATCCAGTCGTCGAGCAGACCCACCGCACCGCCACCGATGATGGCCAGCATGACGAAAATGCCACTGCGGGTGTAGATGCCACCGGACAGGTCCGAGACCACGTACCCGAAGGTGGCACCTCCCACGATGGCGACCCCGCCCATGGTGGGTGTGCCTGCCTTGGTGGCGTGACCCTCGGGTCCGTCGTCGCGGATGGGTTGCCCGATCTTGTTGCGAACCAACAACTCGATCACGAGTTTGGTGAGCGCCAACGACAACACCGTGGCGGTGGCTGCGGCCAGCAGCAGCCGGATCATTCGGCCGCCGCCAGCAGCTCGCGCACGACCTGACGGTCGTCGAAGGGCAGGTGGGCCGATCCGACGGTCTGGGTGGTCTCGTGGCCCTTGCCGGCCACCACCACGGCATCACCGGGCCGGGCCAGAGCTAGGGCCTCACCGATGGCGTCGCGTCGGTCAGGGATGACCACCGCGGTGGTCGACATTCCGGTAAGCACCTCGGAGATGATGGCACCCGGGTCCTCGGTTCGGGGGTTATCCGACGTGACGATCACCACGTCGGCCCCCTCCTCGGCGGCCCGCCCCATGAGCGGACGTTTGACCGCGTCGCGGTCTCCACCGCAGCCGAAGACCACCAGCACCCGGCCCTCGTTGCTGTCGATCCGGGCTGACGCGAGGACTCGTTCCAGTCCGTCAGGAGTGTGGGCGTAGTCGACGATCACATCGAACGCCTGGCCGGTCGACACCGGCTCGAATCGGCCCGGCACGGGAGTCGCGCTGGCCAGTCCGGCCACGATGTCCCCTGCGGAGTAGCCCAACACGACTGCGATCTCGGCTGCCAGGGTGGCGTTGGCCACGTTGAACCGACCTCCGAAGGGCAGCCGGACGATCTGGTCGCGCCAGGAGAACTCGATGCTGGTGAGGGTCGAGCTCAGCACCGGCTGGGCATCGGGATGGATCCCGATCATCGGAATCTCGGCGCTGTCGACCAGCAAACGGCCGTGGGGGAGATCGGCTACGGCCACCCCCCGGGCCGCCCGTTCCGGGCTGAACAGGCGGGCCTTGGCCGCGAAGTAGTCCTCCAGAGAAGGATGAAAGTCCAGGTGGTCTTCGGTCAGGTTGGTGAATCCGGCCACGGTGAAGTCGATGCCGTCGACGCGGTGTTGCACGAGGGCATGCGATGACACCTCCATCACCACCAGGTCGACGCCGTCGACCACCCACGAGGCCAACAGCGGCTGAATGTCGGTGGCCTCGGGTGTGGTCCGTTCGCCGGTCAGGGTGCCCAGCGTGCGCGTCACGGTGCCGGCGGCTGCGGCGATGGCAGCCAGGAGATGGACCGTGGTGGTCTTGCCATTGGTGCCGGTGATGCCCACCACGTCGAGCGACCGGCTGGGATGCCCGGCGTGGGCGGCAGCCAGGTGGGCCATGGCGACACGGGTGTCGGGAGCTCGCAGCACGACGGCGTCGCCCCGCGACCGGGCCGGCACATCGGCATCGGCACTCACCAGCACGGCGCTCGCTCCGGCCGCAACGGCCTCGGCGATGTAGCGATGGCCGTCGAAGGCTCGCCCGACGAGCGCACAGAACAGCGTGTCGGCTCCCACCCGGCGCGAGTCATGGTCGATGGCCGCGATCTCGACAGCTTCGAGATCAGCCGGGGCTTCGATCGCTGCCGCCGGGTCGAGTTCGGCCAGCAGCGTGGGGAGCTCCATCAGCCGTCCGGATCGGGCGGGTCCGACTCGGCGCCGACCTCCCCAGTCTGGTCGTCGGCCTCGGCC
>JBPCTQ010000050.1:0-14354 GCA_051011595.1 Acidimicrobiales bacterium | reverse complement strand
CCGCGACCATGCCCACAAGAAGGGTCTCAACGCAGAGGTGGGTTGTGGTATCGCGCAGGTGGGCACCAACACCTCGGGCGGTGGCGGTGACGGCACGGGTGTGGTCGTGTCACCCAGCGGGGTGGTCCTACCGGTGCGGGAGGCACTCGGTGATGGTTCGTATCGAGCCATGACCCCGTGCACCAACGAGGTGGTGATCGGCGACGGCAGCTATGTCGGAGGTGTCGACGTCGTGCTCGACCCCGGGCACGGGGGAAGCGAGACCGGTGCGGTCGGCGCCAACGGATTGGTGGAGCGTGACCTCAACCTGGTCATCTCCAAGAAGGTGAAGGACATGCTGAACGCCCGGGGCTACAGCGTGCAGCTCACCCGTACCACCGACATCCGGTTGCCGTTGTACACCCGCGGTGAGATCGCCAACAGCCTCGACCCGGCGGTGTTCGTGAGCGTGCACCACAACGGCGGTGCGACCGCCACCCGCTCGACTCCGGGCGCCGAGACCTTCTACCAACACGATTCCGATGACAGCAAGCGCCTGTCGGGCATCCTCTACGAGGAGCTCATGGCGGCCATGAGTCGGTTTCCGACCACGTTCGCGTACAGCTCGCGGGCCGGCGTCAACACCCGGGTCACCGGCGAGGGGCACGACTACTACGGCATCCATCGCTACACCCCGGGTGTGCCGTCGAGCATCACCGAACCCGGTTATCTGAGCAACCCCTCCGAAGCTGAGCTGTACGCCCGGGCCGATGTGCAAGATGCCGAAGCGGTGGCTATCGCCGACGGCATCGAGCGGTACCTCACCACCAGCGATGCCGGGAGCGGCTACAACGCTCCGTTCTCGGACCCGTCGTCGTCGGGCACCGGTGGGACCGCCGGTTGTACCGATCCGTCGCTGCGCTGACGGTCGTCAGGGAGCCCACAATGCCTCGATCGAGGCGCTGACCTCGTCGACCACCGACACCCCGTCGAGTTCGACGATGTCGTCGATACCCGGGCGGTGATCGGGCGCCGACTCGTCGAACAGCGGTCGGGCCGACTCCAGGAACCGCGACACCGGCGCCAGTTGGTAGTCGTCGTCGGAGCCGTACCGGTGGGTGTGGTAGCGCAGCGGCACCGTCACGTCGAGGACCTGCTGGGCCCGGGTCAACGCCACGTACAGCAGTCGGCGCTCTTCTTCGAGGCCGTCCTTGTCGGCCAGGGCCATGTCGCTCGGCAGGTTGCCGTCGGACGCGTGGATGAGATGTACCGCCCGCCACTCGCCACCCTTGGCCGAGTGGATCGTGGACAAGATGAGGTAGTCGTCGTCGAGGTGGGGAGGCCCAGCCCGGTCGCTCGTGCGGTCGGGGGGATCGAGGGTGAGCTCGACCAGGAAGTGTGACCGCGAACCGTAGCGGTGGGCGGTGGCCTGGAGCTGTTCGAGGTCGCCCAGCCGAACCACGGCATCGGGGTACCGGGCCGGGAAGGTGAGCTCGCAGAAGCGCCGCAGTCGCTCGATCTGGTCGGCCGGTGGCGGCACCGGTTCGGTGAGGCAGAAACGAGTGGCTTCCCGTAGCTCGTCGATGGCCGGTCGTGCACTCGACGGCACGTCGCCCTGCCCGTCGATGAACCGTTGCAGGGCATCGGGCTGATGGCGGTCGAATCCCAGCTCGTCACCCAGGCGGGCCACGGTGGCCGGGCCGATGCCCTCAGCCATGGCCAGGACACGATTCCAGGCCAGCTGATCGGCCGGATTCTCGAGAATACGCAGCAGCGCCATGAGGTCCTTCACATGGGCTGCTTCGAGGAATCGGAGTCCGCCGAACTTCACGTAGGGGATGTCGCGTCGACCCAGCTCGAGCTCGAGGTGGTCGCTGTGATGGTTGGCCCGGAACAACACGGCCTGGTCGCGAAGATCGAAGCCCTGCTCACGGAGCTCGAGGATTCGCTCACACACCATGCTCGACTGGGCGGCCTCGTCGTGAGCCGTCACCAACCGCGGGGTGACCCCGCCCTCGCGGTCGGTCCACAGGGACTTGGGCAGGTGGGTCTCGGACTGGGCCAGCACCTCGTTGGCCACAGCGAGAATGGCCGCGGTAGAGCGGTAGTTGCGTTCGAGTGTGATGGTGGCGGCGCCGGGGAACCGGGCGGGAAACTCCCAGAGATTCTCGACGGTGGCCGATCGGAAGCCGTAGATGGCCTGGGCGTCGTCGCCGACCACCGTGACCTCGGCGGGACCCGCCATACCGGCGACGATGTCGGCCTGGAGTCGGTTGGTGTCCTGGTACTCGTCGACAAGCACGTGGTCGAAACCGGCCCGCAGATGGTCGCCGAAGTCGGGGCTGGCGGTGAGCGCTCGCCAGTACAACAACAGGTCGTCGTAGTCGAGCACCTGCTGGGCTCGTTTGGCGTCGGCGTAGCCGGAGAAGACGTCGCGTAGGGCTTCGAGATGCGGACGCAGCCACGGATAGGCCTCGTCGATCACGGTGGTGAGTTTGGTCTGGGCGTTGACCAATCGGCTGTACACCGCGGCGATGGTCTCCTTGCGGGGGAATCGCACCTTGCGCTGGGCCAAGCCGAGCTCGGCCCGCACCACCCCCACCAGATCGGCCGCGTCAGCCGGGTCGAGCACGGTGAAGTCAGCGGTGAGCCCCAAGGCGCCGGCGTGACGGCGCAGGAGTCGATTGGCCACCGAATGGAACGTGCCTCCGCAGATCTGGCCGGCGGCCTGGTGTCCGCTCATCGAACCCACCCGGGTGAGCATCTCGGCCGCCGCTCGGCGCGTGAAGGTCAACAACAGCAGCCGTTCGGGCCGCACTCCCTCGTCGAGAAGGAAACCGACCCGGGCGGCCACGGTGGTGGTCTTGCCCGTGCCTGCTCCGGCCACGATGAGCAGGGGGCCGTCGCGGTGAGTGGCGGCGCGGGTCTGGTCGGGGTTGAGACCGAGCTGCCAGCGGGGCAGGTCGATGGGAGGGTCGTCGGCAGTGAGCGAAGGGGACGTGGCGAACATGCGTTCGATGCTAGCTGTTTCCCGGGGCGGTCCGTTGCGAGAGGGGTGGCGGTCAGCTGTAGGGGTCGCGGTAGGGTTCGAACGTGGCCCTTCCGTTGGCGCCCGATTCGGGCGGGATTCGATTCACGCTGTTCGGGTTCCCTGTCCGGCTCGAGTGGAGTTTCTTCCTGATCGGCGTGTTCTTCGGCCTCGTCGATGTGCAGTGGGCCCTGGTGTGGATGGCGGTGTTGTTCCCGTCGATCCTGGTTCACGAGTTGGGCCACGCCTTCGCCTCCCGACGATTGGGCGCCGAACCGACGATCACCGTGTACGCCTTCGGTGGGCTCACGGCCTACGTGCCGCCGCAACCACCCACCCGCAGCCAGGCGATCGGGGTCAGCCTCGCCGGCCCGCTGGCCGGCTTCGCGCTGGGGGCCATCGCCTACGGGTTGGCCCTGTCGTTCGACGCCGGGTTGTCGCTCGACGATCTTTCGCGCGGCGACGGCCTCGAGCGGGTGTTGGCGCTGGCCGTGTGGATCAACCTGGCCTGGGGGGCACTCAACCTCTTGCCGGTGCTGCCCCTCGATGGTGGCCACGTCATGCAGGAGTTACTCCCCGGTGGGGAGAGCGACCGGCCGGTGCGGGCTGCCGCCGTGTCGGTGGTGGTGGCCGCGGTGGCCGCCGTGCTGTTCTGGCGGGCCGACTACCTCTTCGCCGCGTTCTTGATGGCGGTGTTCGGTGTCCAGAGCATCACCGTGCTGGTGGCCAGCCGTCGGCATCGCTCACATCGCGACACCGCCGACGCAGCCGAAGCCGCGTTGACCCGGCTCCAGGCCGGCGACACCAGTGCGCTCACCGACCTCGAGGCCGTGGCCGCGGCCAGCGACGATCCGCAACTGCGTGAACAACTCACCACCCTGCTGGTCGAGATCTTCGCCAGCACCGGTCGCCCGGCCGAGGCCCGCCGAGTGCTGGCCACGTCCGACGTCACCATCCACCCGGGCTGGTACGGCTACGTGGCGCTGGTCGAGGGTGACCCCAGTGGTTGTCAACAGGTCATCGACGCCTATCACAACGGGCCCAATCCCTCCGCGGCCCGTTGTCTCACCCTGGCGTGTATCCGCGAGGGTCGCGATGCCGACGTGCCGGGGGTGTTGGCCAACAGCCCCACTCTCACCCCGGCGCAGCTGGCTGCGGCCACGACCGCGGCCCGTAGCCAGCATCGCGAGGAGCTGGCCCGCGCCATCGAGGGCATCACCTGGTCGGCGCCCGGTGGCTCTCGTTGACCCCTGACTATTCGACCATCGAGGTCGATGTCGACGAACCCGACGCGGCAGTCGGCCGGCTGGCGCTGAACCGTCCGGCCAAGCTCAACCCACTGGGGTACGAGACCTTGCGTGAGCTGCGAGATGCCGCTCGCTGGTTCGACGACCACACCGACTGCAAGGTGGTGGTGGTGAGCGGTCGGGGACGGGTGTTCTCCGCCGGCGCCGACATCGCGGCGTTCGGCGGGACCGAGCCGGCCGGGTCCACCACACCGGTCGGGCGCCAGGCCTCCGACATGGGTCGACGAATGGCCGACGCCATCGAGGCCATGCGGGCGGTCACCGTGGCTCGCATCCAGGGATGGTGTGTCGGTGGCGCCTTGGTGCTCGCCGCTGCGTGTGATCTCCGGGTGGTGGCCGACGATGCTCGTTTCTCGATTCCCGAGATCGACCTGGGTATCCCGCTGGCCTGGGGCGGCATCCCTCGCCTGGTGCGCGAGATCGGACCGACCCGCACCAAGGAGCTGGTGATGACCTGTCGACCTTTCGACGCCCACGAGGCGCAGGCCATGGGATTCGTCAACCGGGTGGTGGCCGAAGCCGAGCTCGACACCGCGGTGAACGACCTGGTCGGCACCTTGACCGACAAAGCGGGCTACGCCCTGGCCGCCACCAAAGCCCACACCAACGCGGTGACGGCCCAGATGGTGGGGATGTCGCGCACCTGGGCCGACGCCGACGGGCTCGAACACGGTCTTCGTGACCCGGAAGGTCGAGCCGCGGCCGCCCGGTACCTCGACCGGCTGTAGACGGCGCCGTCGAAGCGACGGCGAGTATCGGCGCCGCCTACGCTCACCGTCCGGCCACCCAACGAAGGAGTCCGCTCGTGACCGACACCACCGACCACCCCCTGTCCGGTCTCCGTGTCGTCGACCTGGCCGATGGTAAGGGTGAGCTCTGTGGGCGGCTGCTGGCCGACCTGGGCGCCGACGTCATCAGGGTCGAACCCTCGGGTGGAGCCAACAGTCGCTCGGCCGTGCCCCTGCACGACGGCGTGAGCCTCTGGTTCGCCTTCCGCAATGCCGGCAAACGCAGCGTCGAGCTCGACCTCGACGACGACGCCGCCCGCAGCCAACTCACCGAACTGCTGGCGACGGCCGACGTGGTCATCGACACCACCGCTCCGGGACAGCACCGCCACGACGACCTCCGTCCCGACGACATCGGCCGGCGTCATCCGCACCTGGTGGTGTTGGCCATGACCGATTTCGGGAGCACCGGGCCCTACGCCACCTACGCGGCGACCGACTCCACCATCCATGCCCTGGCCGGCATGGTGTTCAAGGCCGGGGTGCTCGATCGCGAACCGTTGTTGCCTCCTGGAACCATCGCCTACGACGCCGCGTCGGTCACCGCTTCGTTCGCCGTGCTCTCCGCGCTGTGGCAGGGGCGCCACAGCGGCGCCGGCCAGGTCATCGACTTCTCGGTGACCGAGGCGGTCGCCCAGCTGAGCGACTGGTCGATGCCCAACGCCGCCATCCAGATCAACCAGGGCACCGTCCCCACCGAGATCCGCAACGGGTCGGGACCGGTGTACGCCATCTTCGCCTGCTCGGAGGGGTACGTCCGGCTGGTCATCCTCAGCCCCCGGCAGTGGCACGCCATGCTCGATTGGCTGGGTAATCCCGACTATCTCCAGGACCCCGAACTCGAGTCCTTCATGGGCCGATTCGGCATCGCCGACGCCGTGCTCAACCCGTTGTACGAAGAGTTGTTCGCCACCATGACGATGCAGGAGGTGGCGGCCGAGGCCCAACAACGAGGCATCGTATGCACGCCGGTGCTCACCCCGGCTGCCGTCCTGGCCAACGAACACTTCGCCTCCCGCCACACCTTCACCGCCGCTGAACTCGCCGAAGGAGTCAGCGGCCGGATGCCGTCGGGATTCTGGGAGATCGACGGGCTACGCCAAGGGCCCCGCGGGCCGGTACCGGCGGTCGGGCAACACACCGCCGACGTGTTCGATGACCTGGGCCCCGTCCGCACCGCGCCATCCGAACCACTGGTGCCGGCGGCACCGCTCGACGGGCTTCGGGTGATGGATTTCGGTCACGGTGGGGTGGGGGTGGAGGCCGGCCGAATGCTGGCCGAGTACGGCGCCGAGGTGATGAAGATCGAGAGCCGCACCTACGTCGACTTCATTCGGGTGGTGACGGGGGGCGAGATGTCGCCGTCGTTCGCGTCGTCGAGCCGGTCCAAGAAGGGACTCGGCATCAACGCCAAGGAACCCGAGGGCGTGGAGCTGCTCCGGCGTTTCGCGGCGCAGTCCGACATCGTGATCGAGAACAACTCCACCGGCACGATGGACGAGATGGGCCTGGGCTTCGACCAGCTCACTGCGGCCAACCCGGGAGTTGTGCTGGTGTCGAGTCAGCTCATGGGGTCACGCGGTGAGTGGGCGGCCTGGAAGGGGTACGGACCCAACACCCAACCCACCGGTGGCCTCGTTCATCTGTGGGACTACGAGACCGACGGCGCCCCGGCCGGTTCGGGATCGATTTTCCCCGACCATCTGGCCGGGCGGATCTGCGCGGTTGGAGCGCTGGCCGCGTTGCTGGGTAAGGAACACCATGGTCGGCCCAGCCACGTCGAGGTGGCGCAGATCGAAGTGGTCACCGGCATGCTCGGCGACTTGTTGCTGCAGGAGAGCCTCGACCCGGGGTCGGTCGTTCCCACGGGCAACCGGCGAGCCCAGGGTGCTCCCTGGGGGATGTATCGCTGCGCCGGAGCCGAGCAGTGGATCGCCATATCGGTCGAGACCGACCAGCAGTGGGACGGACTGGTCGAGGCGCTGGGTCGACCGGCATGGGCCCTCGAAGCCGACCTGGCCGATGCGGCCGGCCGCCAGGCGGCCGCTGACCGGATCGACGAACACCTGAGTGCCTTCGTGGCCGACCGCGATCGCTACGACGTGCAGACCCTGCTCCAGCAACACGGCGTGCCCGCCGGTGTGATGCTCACTGGTGGTGATCAGATCACCGACCCCCACCTGGTGGCCCGGGGCTACATCGTCGCCGTCGATCAGCAGGGCAGCGGACTGATGGCGCTCGAAGGTCAAGCCTTTCGCGCCTCGGGCATGACCGATGCCATCATCACCCAGGCGCCGATGCTCGGTGAACACACCGACCAGCTGTGTCGGGACGTGGTGGGTCTCACCACCGACGAGATCGAGCGGCTCTACGAAGCCGGCGTGCTCGAGACGACCGATCCCGACGATCTTCCCGAGGTCAGCTTTCCGTTCTGAGAGGGGCCGGCCGACGCCCGACGTGACCGACGACCACCCGGGGTCACCCGTTGTGGGGCTGTGGCGCGGCAGACTCGTTCCAGCGGACCGAGTTTTCCGGAGGTTCTGATGTTTCGCGCCCTGCTCCTCGAGCAAGACGACGAGGGTGCGGTCACCCACCGGGTGGCCGACCTCGATGAGTCGGCGCTGCCCGAGGGCGACGTGCTCGTCGATGTCGAGTACTCCACCGTCAACTACAAGGACGGGCTCGCCATCAAGAACCGCAACCAGGTGGTGCGTTCCTACCCGATGGTTCCGGGCATCGACTTTGCCGGTGTGGTGGCCGAGAGCTCACACCCTGACTTCCTGGCCGGTGACCGGGTGGTGCTCAACGGCTGGGGAGTGGGCGAGTCGCATTGGGGCGGCTTCGCCCAGAAGGCCCGCGTGCAGGGCGATTGGTTGGTGGCCCTCCCCGACGCCTTCTCCACCCAGCAGGCCATGGCCATCGGCACGGCCGGCTACACCTCGATGCTGGCGGTGCTGGCGTTGGAGGAACACGGGGTCACCCCCGACAAGGGGCCGGTCGTGGTCACCGGATCGTCGGGCGGAGTTGGGAGCACGGCGGTCGCCATCCTCGGGCGGTTGGGGTATGAGGTCGTGGCCTCCACGGGGCGCCTCGCCGAGACCGACTATCTCGAGTCGCTGGGTGCATCCGAGGTCATCGACCGGGCCGAGCTGTCCGGCGACAGCCCCCCGTTGGCCAGAGGCCGTTGGGCCGGTGCCGTCGATGCGGTGGGCAGTGTCACGCTGGCCAACGTGTTGGCCGCCACCCTCGACAACGGCTGCGTAGCCGCCTGCGGTCTGGCCCAGGGATTCGACCTCAACACCACGGTCATGCCCTTCATCCTGCGCGGCGTCACCTTGGCCGGCATCAACTCGGTGATGGTGCCCCGGATTCGTCGGCGCCTGTGCTGGGAACGTCTGGGTACCGATCTCGACCCCTCGCTGTTGAGCGACATGACATCGGTCGAACCCCTCGACGCCCTGCCGCGGCTGGCCGACGAGATCCTGGCCGGTCAGGTACGCGGCCGGGTCGTCATCGACGTCAACGCCTGAGCGGCCGGCTCACGCGGCTCGCACGCTCAGACCGGTCATCAACTCGTCGGGCAACGGCTCGGCGCCCACCAGGGTGAGCGACTGGAGCGCTCGGGTGAGGGCAACGAACAACTGGTTCGGCCCGGAGATCGGCTCGTGCAGGATGGCCGTCGGTTCGACGATGATCACCGCCTCGAATTCGAGGCCCTTCGACTCGGCGGGGGTGAGGGCGGCGACGTCGGCCGGCAGATCGCCCAGCTGGTCGAGGTCGGGGCGACGACCGATCACCGCCACGGTGCGCGCCGTGCCCAGCTGCTCGTCGACGGCGATCATCACCCGCTCGACCATCTCATCGGTTGCGGTGAGAAAGAGGTCGGCCGGTTGCCCGGCCGACCGGATGAAGCCGGTGGGGGCCAGATCGACGGCCATCAGGGGCAGGAGTTGGTTGGCCACCTCGACGAACTCCGCCGGCACCCGATAGCCGATCGAGAGCTGACCCACCGCGGGCCGGTGATCCTCCACTGCCATCAGCTGGGCCACCTGCTCCCACGAGTCGTAGGTGTGCAGACCCGTCGACTGGGCCAGGTCGCCCAGCACGGTGATCGATCCCTTGTCGACCCGGCGGCCCACCGCCCGCAGTTCGAGCGGCGACAGGTCTTGGGCCTCGTCGACCACCACGTGCCCATGGGTCGGGGACCTTTTGCCGAGTGCCGCCCGGATCTCATCGACGATCACCATGTCGATGGTGTCGGCCGGTCGGGACCGCCGGTGTTCGGTCAACACGGCACACTCGTCGTCGGAGAAACCGACCATCGGTCCGGTCTCGGGCAACGATCGCCACAACAAGGCGAAGGCCTGCGACTCCGACGTGGCCTTCCAGTGGGTGTCGATGTAGCGGGTGAAGCCGTCGTCGCGGCGCACGGCGGATGCGTATTCCGAGATCGACGTTTGGCTGCGGTTGGGTAGTTCGCGAAACAAGGCGCGCACGACCTCGGCGATCCAGCTCTGCCGGGCGACGCCGATGTTGGCGGCATCGTCGAGGGCGTCGGCCATCAACGTGCCGGCCTTCTCCGCGGTGATGGTCGACCCGCCGAAGCGGCCCCGAACCCTGAGGTCCTCGGTGGGAGGAACCGCACGAGTACGCAGCGCAGCGTCGACCAGCTCGGCCATACGCACATCGGTGCGGAGTCGATCGAATTGGCGCGGCCCCGTCGACGGCAGGGCCCGCCGCCGACTGTCGAGCAGACGGGTCAGCGTCAGCTGGCGCACCGTTCGTTCGCCGAGCTGGGGCAGCACCTCGGAGATGTACTCCATGAACCGTTCGTTGGGACCCAGGACCAGCACCCCGTCCTTGGACAACACGTCACGGTGTTCATAGAGCAGGTAGGCGGCCCGGTGGAGCCCGACCACCGTCTTCCCGGTGCCCGGTCCGCCCTGTACGAAGAGGGGTTGGTCCCGTGGGGCCCGGACGATCTGGTCCTGTTCGACCTGGATGGTCGCCACCACCTCGCGCATGCGACCGGTGCGGGCCCGGTTGATCTCGGCCAACAGTGGATCGGGCACACCGGCCGAGGCCTCGGGGTCGGTGAGGTCGGTGTCGTAGATCTCCACCAGATCGAGGTCCTCGAGGATGAACTGGCGACGGAGCACGCAGCCCATGGGGTCGAGTGGTGTGGCCCGGTAGAAGGCGGCGGCCCGTGGCGCTCGCCAGTCGATGACCACGGGTGTCTGCTCGGCGTCGGCGATGTGCTGACGCCCGATGTAGAGCTGCTCGCCGTCTTCGTCGTCGAGACGGGCGAAACACGGCGCGTAGCTGTCGGCGGACTCCAGTCGGTACAGACGACCGCGCAGGTTGGCGGCCAAGGCGGCCATGTCGGGGTTCAACTTGTCCTCGAGGGCCCAGTCGAGTGAGGCCTGCACGTCGACCATCGTGCGGGCCAGCTCGGTGCGGGCCCGGTTCAGGTAGGCCTGTTCGGACGCGAAGTCCGGGTGTTCGCTCATCGGCTGCTCTCCCCATAGGCGACCGCGGCATCCGCGACGTGCGGTCTGCCGGCTGCTCGATTCGCACACCACGGGGTCTCGGCCAGGGCCAAGACCGCAGCCATGGGAGGTGCGTCGTCGGGGGAGTCTACGCCGTGGTTGGGGCCACGGCATGGCGATTTCGGTGGTGCGGTCAGCCGTCGGGGGCCAGGCGGGGCGGAAAGCCGCCTTTGGCGATCGGTCCCCAATGGGTGATGGTCAGCCGGATCAGGCACTTGCCCTGGTCGACCATGGCCTGGCGGTACTCATCCCAGTCGGAGTGTTCGCCCGAGATCACGCGGAAGTACTCGACCAGTCCGTCGATGGCGTCGGGCAGGTCGATGACCTCGGCCTCACCGTCGACCTGCACCCATTCGTCGCCGAAGCTGTCGGACATGACAACCATCGACGCGCCCGGGTTTCGGCGCAGGTTGTGCACCTTGGCTCGCTCCGGATAGCTGGCCACCACGATGCGACCCTCGGCGTCGAGTCCCATGGTCACCAACGACGCTTGTGGTCGGTGATCGCCGCGGCTGGTCAGCAGGACACCACGATGACGGGGTCGAACGAAGTCTTCGAGCTCGTTGCGCTCGACGAACCGGTTGGTGGCGATGGAGGGCATGGGCCGAACCTACGGTGGGTTCACCGAGGTCGACAAGCGACCGAGTGTTCAGCCCGGCCCGGTCCGTTCGAGGGTGCCGAAGAACCCGTCGACCCGCTCGATCAGTCCCGAATCGGCCAGCGTGGCCACATCGAACCCACGGATCAGGAGCTCGCCCTCGACGGTGATCACCCATTCGTACCGGTATCGATTGTTGTGGGAGTCGACGTTGCTACCCAGGCCCAGGTCGGCATCGGGGTACGTGGTGCGGAAGTTGCGCACATTTGCTTCGAGCGCGTCGCGACCCTGGTGATGGTGGAGGGGGTCGACCCACAAACAATCGGTGGTGATGGCCTCGTCGAGGTGGCCGCGGATGGCGTCGAGGTCGCGGGTGTTCCACATACGCAGGTAAGCCTGCATGCTGGCGGGAAGATCATCTGGTGGTTCGTACACGGTGCTCCCTCGGCGGGCGGTCAGGACTCGATCTCGACCCCGTTGGTGGTGCCGTACTCGCTCCACGACCCGTCGTAGAGGGCCACGTCGGGATACCCCAGCAGTTCGCTGAGCACGAACCAGGTGTGGGCCGCCCGTACTCCGATGTAGCAGTAGGTGACCACCGGGCTGTCGTCACCGATTCCGGCATCGGCGTAGAGCGTGCGCAGGGTGTCGGTGTCGAGGAAACGACCATCGGCGCCGACGGTCTGTTCCCAGTCGAGGTTGACCGCACCGGGAATGTGGCCTCCCTCTTCGTCGCCGAAGCGGGTCTCGCCGGTGTATTCACTGCCGGCCCTGGCATCGGCGAAGGTGCCACCTTCGTCGAGGTGGCCGGTGACGTCGTCGAGCTCGTAGCGCACCGCACCGGTTCCGTCACCGACGGGGTAGTCGACCGGTTCGACCGTCGCCGGTTCACTGCTGAGGGGCCGCCCTTCGGCTTCCCACGCCACCATGCCGCCGTCGAGGATCCGGAGATCGTCGTGGCCGTAGAGGCGGGCCGCGAAGAACACGCGGGCCGCGTAGAGACTGCTGGTGCCGTCGTAGAGCACCACGGTGTCGTCGGGCCCGATGCCGACCGAACCGAGGGCGTCGGCCACCACCTCGGCCGAGCTGACCTGGGAGCCCACGGTGGAGTCGGGGTCGTCGAGCAGATTGGAGGGCAGGTTGACCGCACCCTCGATGTGGCCTTCGGTGTAGGCGTCGGCGCTGCGCACGTCGACGAGGATCGCCGACGCGGTCACGGCGTCGAGCTCATCGAGGCCGACCAGCACGTCGACCGCAGCGGCCTCGACCATGGTGGTCGGAGCCGCCCCGCTGTTGTTGTTGGTGGTTTCGGTGGCGCTGTTGTCGGTGGAGGGGGCGGCGGTACCGGGTTGCGCCTCGGTGGTGTCGCTGTCGGAGGACCCACAGCCCGCAGCCACCAACAGCAGGGCCAGTGCCGCTGCGGCCAGCCGCGGCCCGGGCATCAGTTGAGGCCCATCGCGGTGGCTGCCCGCTTGCGGAGCTCGAACTTCAGCACCTTGTTGCTGGCGTTGAGCGGCAACTCGTCGACGAACTCGACGTATCGGGGCACCTTGTAGTTGGCCATCTCGGTCTTGCACCAGGTGATGATCTCATCGCCGGACGTCGAAGCGTCGGGGGCACCCACCACGAAGGCGTAGCCGACCTCGCCCAGGCGTTGATCGGGCACGCCGACCACGGCCACCTGACCAACGTCGGGGTGCGACAGCATCATGGCTTCGATCTCGGCCGGGTAGGCGTTGAAGCCGCCGTTGATGAACATGTCCTTCACCCGATCGGTGATGTCGATGTAGCCGTGATCGTCCATCACACCGATGTCGCCGGTATGCAGCCACCCGTCGGCGTCGACGGTCTCGGCCGTCTTGTCGGCGTCGTCGAGGTACCCCTGCATGATGTTGTAGCCCCGGATCACGATCTCGCCCGGTTCGCCGCGCGCCACTTCTGTGCCCTCCGGGTCGACCACCCGCACCTCGACATCGTCGATGGCTCGCCCGGACGTGTTGGAGATGGTCTCGGGATCGTCGTCGTGGCGGCACATGGTGGCGATACCCGAGCACTCGGTGAGGCCGTACCCGGTGACGATCGTCTCGAAGCTCAACCGTTGTCGCATCTGGTCGATCATCTCGACCGGCACCGGTGCCGCGCCGGTGACCGACAGCCGCAGCGTCGACATGTCGAACTGGTCGAGGTCGGGGTGGTTGAGGATCGTCTGGTACACCGCCGGCGGGCCGGGCAGCATCGAGATCTGCTCCTCGGGGATCCGTGCCATCACCGAGGGCACGTCGAACACCGGGTGCGGCACCATGGTGGCGCCTTTCATCAGGCAGGCCAGGATCCCGGCGTTCATCCCGAAACTGTGGAAGAACGGGTTGAGGATGAGGTACCGGTCGCCTTCGGTGAGGCCGACCACCGTCGACCACGACAGGTAGGCCCGACACACCGCTTGGTGGCCGAGCATGGCGCCTTTGGGCATGCCGGTGGTGCCCGAGGTGAACATGATGTGGCACAGATCGGTGGCCTGCACCGACTGCGACCGGGCGGCCCGCTCGCTGTCGTCGATGTTGTCACCCCGGCCCATGAAATCGGCGAACGGCGTGGCCCCCTCGGGCACCGTGCCTCGCATCACCACGACCTCGTCGAGCTCGGCACCGGTGTCGGCCAGCAAGGCCACGTAGTCGGTGTCGAGGAAGTCGGTGACCGTGAACAACAGGTTCACGTCGGCCTTCTCGAGCACGTAGGCCGCTTCCTTGCCCTTCCATCGGGTGTTGATGGGCACCAGCACGGCACCGGCGCAGTGGATTCCGAGCGCGGTGACCGCCCATTCCCAGATGTTGGGCGCCCAGATGGCGACCCGGTCGCCGGGGTTCACCCCGGCTGCCATCAGCGCTCGTGCGGCCCGGTGGACCTCGGCGGCCAGTTCGGGAAACGTCCACCGGATGTCGCCGTCGACCATGGCCTCGACCTCGGGGAATCGACGACCGGCATCGTCGACCAGTTCGGGGATGGTGCTCCACGGGGTGGTGGTCATCCGGCGACTCTAGAGCGTGGGCTGCATCAGGCCCATCCGCGGTCGGTGAGCCACGACGACACCGTGGTGACGGCCTCGGC
>JBPCTQ010000049.1:0-2831 GCA_051011595.1 Acidimicrobiales bacterium | reverse complement strand
CGGCCCGGCGAGGACGGCTACGCCGATCGGGTCCTGAAGGCCTGGGGTGTCGACGGCCACAACTCCCACACCAACATCTGCTCCAGCAACGCACGTATCGGCTACCAGTCGTGGATGGGTCACGACCGTCCGTCGTCGGACTTCGCCAACGCCGAAGTCATCTTCTTGATCTCGGCCCACCTCGAGTCGGGCCACTACTTCAACCCGCATGCCCAGCGCATCATGGAGGCCCAGCAGAAGGGGGCCAAGGTCATCTGTGTCGACCCTCGGCTCTCCAACACTGGCGCCAAGGCCGACTTCTGGTTGCCCACCTGGCCGGGAACCGAACCGTTCCTGTTGTTGGCCATCGCCCGCCTGCTCATCGCCGACGGCACATGGAACGAATCGTTCGTGCGGCGATGGACCAATTGGGAGACCTACCTGCGCGAGACCCGGTCCGACCTGCCCGTCGAGTGGAGCTCGATGCGCTCGGCGTTGCTCGACGAGTACGCCGACTACACCCCGGAAGCGGCCGAGCAGAAGACCGGGGTCGACGCCGACACCATCCGCGAAATCGCCGAGCTCATCGGCGCTCACCCCACCAAGTTCGCATCGCACAACTGGCGGGCCGCCGGGGCCGGCAACATGGGCGGGTGGCAGGTGGCCCGGTGTCTGTTCTTCCTCAACGTGCTCACCGGGTCGGTGGCCACCAAGGGCGGCACCGCCGGCAACGGCATGAACAAGTTCAAGCCGGCCGCGCCGTTGAGTGCACCCGGCATCACGTCGTGGAACGAGCTGGAATGGCCACGCGAATTCCCGCTGAGTTACCACGAGATGTCGATCCTGCTGCCCCATTTCCTGAAGGAGGGGCGGGGATCACTCGAGGTCTACTTCTCGCGGGTGTACAACCCGATCTGGACCAACCCCGACGGGTTCACGTGGATGGAGGCCCTCACCGACGAGGACATGGTGCGGTGCCATGTTGCGGTCACCCCCACCTGGTCGGAGACCTCGTGGTTCGCCGACTACGTGCTGCCCATGGGTGTGTCGACCGAACGACACGATGTGCACAGCTACGAGACCCACGCCGGCCGGTGGATCGGGTTCCGTCAGTCGGTCAACCGTCGTTATGCCGAGATCAAGGCGGGCGGCGAGTTGGGCCCCGACGCCCGCAGCTACGACTACAACCCCGGTGAGGTGTGGGAGGAGAACGAGTTCTGGATCGACCTGAGCTGGCGCATCGATCCCGACGGCGAATTGGGGATCCGGCAGTGGTTCGAGTCGCCCGACGATCCGGCCCGCCCCATCAGCGTCGACGAGTACTACGGCGCCATGTTCGCCGACAGTGTTCCCGGCCTGGCCGACGCCGCCGACGAAGCGGGCGAATCTCCGTTGGAGTTCATGCGCAACCGTTCGGCGTTCGCGGTGCCCAGCGACCCGTACGAACCCTACGAACGTGATGTGGCCGCCGACGCCCTGGCCGACTGCACCAAGGACGATGCCGGGGTGTACCGCAAGGCCGGGTCGGCCGGCACCTGGTCGGGTGACCTCGACGACCTCGACGACCTGAAGCTCGACCCGCTGGGCGACGGTTCGCCGGCGGTCGAGATCGACGGCGACGCCAAGGAGGGATTCCCCACTCCCTCCAAGAAGCTCGAGCTCTTCTCCACCACCTTGGCCGAATGGGGTTGGCCCGAGTACGCCACCCCGAAGTGGATTCCCAGCCACGTGCACTGGGAAGACCTCGACATGGCCGGCACCGAACGAATCCTGTTGCCCACCTTCCGGATCCCGACCCTCATCCACACCCGGTCGGCCAACTCCAAGTGGCTGAACGAGATCAGTCATCGCCACCCCTTGTGGATCCATCCCGAGGATGCCGAGAAACTCGACATCGAAGAGGGTGGGCTGGTGCGGGTGTCGACCCGCATCGGGCACTTCGTGATCTCGGCCTGGCGCACCGAAGGCATCCGCCCCGGGGTGGTGGCCGCCTCGCACCACATGGGTCGTTGGCGCCTCGAAGAGGACGAGGCCCGCAGCTGGGGGAGTGGCAAGGCCGACATCTCTCGTTCGGCGGGTGCTGACGGTGGCACCGTGTGGCGGCTCAAACGTGAACACGGTGCCCAGCCGTTCGAGTCCGACGACCCCGACAGCGGCCGCATCTGGTGGAACGACACCGGGGTGCACCAGAACGCCACCTTCTGTGTGCAGCCTGATCCCATCTCGGGCATGCAGTGCTGGCATCAGCGGGTGCATGTCACTCCGGCCCAGGGCGACGACGAGTACGGCGATGTGGTGGTCGACACGGCCAAGTCACGTGACGCCTACCTCGACTGGTTGTCGAAGACGCGGCCGTCCACCAACGGCTTGCGGCGACCGCTCTGGTACGCCCGGCCACTCAAACCGGCGGCCGCTGCCTACCGCCTACCCGACCAGTAGAGCCGTATTCGTTCAGGCCGGGCCGCCGCGCCGGCTCCCCGGTGGATCTCCTGATTCCGACCCGCGATCAGGTGGTGTCGGGTGGTGGGTGTGTTCGTTTGAGGGGTTTGTGGGGGGTGCCGTCGGGTTGGTGGAGCCACCATTGGTGGTTTTCGTGTTGTTGGATGGTCCAGCCGTGGACGTGGAGTTGGTGGTGGTGGGTCTGGCAGAGGTTGATGAGGTTGTGGAGGTCGGTTCGGCCGCCGTTGGCCCATTCGTGGGTGTGGTGGGCGTGGGTGAAGCTCGTGTTGGTGGTGTCGCAGTCGGGGTGGGCGCAGGGTCCGTCGCGGACTTGGAGGGCGAGTTTTTGGTCGTTGGTGGCGGTGCGGGTGCGGCGGCCCATGTCGAGCACGGTGCCGTCGGTGTCCATGACC
>JBPCTQ010000048.1:0-3799 GCA_051011595.1 Acidimicrobiales bacterium | reverse complement strand
CTTCACCCGGGAGTTCTGCATGAAGCTCGCCGAGCGGGATTGGCTGACGATGTCGTGGCCGGCCGAACACGGCGGCGTCGATGCCGATGTGTGGACCCAGATGGTGGTGCGCGAGGAGATGTGGGCGGCCGGCGAGCCCCGCGGTCCCCAATACATGAGCCTCAACTACATCGGCCCGATGCTCATGGAGTTCGGAACCGCCGACCAACAGGAGCGATTCCTGAAGCCGATGGCGGCCGGCGAGGTCCTGTGGTGTCAGGGCTTCTCCGAACCCGAGGCCGGCTCGGACCTGGCTTCGCTGTCGACCAAGGCCACCGACACCGGCGGGTGCTTCGTGGTGAACGGTCAGAAGATCTGGACCAGCTACGCCACGGCCGCCGACTGGTGCCTGTTGTTGTGTCGGACCGATCCAGGCGAGAGGAAACACCACGGCCTTTCGATGCTTCTGGTCGACATGAACACCCCGGGAATCACCGTCCGACCGATCGACTCGATGGGAGGCCCAAAGGAGTTCAACGAGGTTTTCTTCGACGACGTCGAGGTGCCATACGACTGCCTGGTTGGCCCCCGTGGCGATGGTTGGCGAGTCGCCATTTCGACGCTCGCCCATGAGCGGGTCGGGGCTGCGCTCCACGCCCGGGTGAAGGTGCTGCTCGACGCCTTGGTCGAGTACGCGACCACCACCGCAGACGAGAACGGCCGGCCGCTGTCGATGCGTCCATCGGTACGGTCCGGGTTGGTACGGCTTCAGGCTCGATACCGAGCGGCGCGGCTGTTGTGTTACCGAGTGGTCTCGGCCATGGAGGCGGGCGACGCCAACGATGTGGATCCCGCAGTGAACAAGGTGTTCTCCTCGGAGCTGAACATCCTGATCGGGAAGATCGGTCTCGACATCATGGGGGCCAAGGGGCAGCTCACCACGGGTGATGGCCTCGCCCCACTCGACGGCCTCATGAACGACCACTGGGTCCACAGCATCCCGCAGCCGATCGCCATGGGCACCAACGAGATCCAGCGGAACATCATCAGCCAACGCGGCCTCGGCCTCCCCCGATAGGAGCGATTGCCATGGACCTCATGCTCAACGACACCCAGGAGATGATCCGCGACGGGGCCCGCCGCCTTCTCACCGACTCACTCGATGCCGATACGGTTCGAGAGAGCGAGGGCGAGGTCGACGGCTTCCTGTCAGAGATCTGGTCTCAGATGGCCGAGCTCGGCTGGACGGGTCTCGCGCTTCCCGAGGACATCGGGGGAGGTGGTTGCGGTCTCACCGACCTGTGTGTTCTCGCCGAGGAGCTGGGGCGGGCAGCTGCATCGACGCCTCTCGTCGTAAGCGCCGGGTTCGCAGCGACCTTCCTCCAAGCGATCGAGCCGTCCGAGATGACCCGCGAGCTCCTGACGATGCTGGCTACCAGCGACGCGGTTATCACGCCAGCATTGGCCGACGCCGTGGGGCGCGACGAACGATCCGCCTCCTCGAGCGCCCTCAACGAGACAGACGGCGGCGCCACGATTTCGGGCTCGAAGGCGATGGTCCCCTTCGCGTCGGTGGCACACGTGCTGCTCGTGTCGCTGTCGACACCAGACGGCGTGCCGGCCGTCGTCGCGATCGACCGTGACGCTGACGGCGTCAGCTGGGCACGCCACGGCACGACGGGTGGAGACCCGCTGTTCCTCGTCGAGTTCGACAACGTGGCCGTGTCCACCGAGCGCATCCTGGCGCGTGACGCCGCCGCAGCGCGGGCGATCGACGTCGGATTGGATGCAGCCACCGTCCTCGCCACGGCCGAGGTGGTCGGTCACTGCGAAGGGATGATTCGGCTCGGAACGGACTACGCGTCCAATCGTCAGCAATTCGGGCGGACGATCGGCAGCTACCAGGCGGTTGCCCACCCGCTTGCCGACATGCGCATCAACACCGACGCGTGCCGGCTGCTCGCGGCAGAAGCTGCCTGGACCCTCGACCAAGGGCGAGACGCGACCCTCGAGGTGGCCGGCACCAAGGTCTACGCCAACGAAGTGGTCGCCGACATGATCCATGTCGCCCACACGGTCCATGGGGCGATCGGGTACACGACCGAGTACGACCTGCAGCTCTACACCAGACGGGCCAGGGCCTTCTGCCTGAGCCACGGTGACACCGACGTCCAAACGGAGCGCGCGGCCAAAGCGCTCGGCCTCTAACCGAGGAGGAATTCCGGAGTCCTTCGACCGCCGACGATGCAACAAAAGGTGCCTGACACCAGCGTTGCAACTGCAACGAAAGGTGCCAGGCACCGGCGTTGCGCTCGACACCGAGGGCCACCGATGCGAGATTCGACGATCGTCGGCAGCGTTTAGACCGGCACTCCGAGATGGACCAGTCCGAGCGTCCCGTCGCCGAGGCTGGTTGCAGCCGGCGCCAGGGTGATTCCGGAGCCGTCGGTGGTGGGATCGCCGATGAGGCGGTCGTTGGCCCATGGAGTGTCGGGTGGTCCGAACTGGGCGTACTCCCCGGTCGTGTACACCTCGGTGGTGTAGGCCTCATCGAAGTACAGCTGCGTGGTCAGAGCGTTTGCGCCGTCGACCAGCACGGTGGCGTGGATATGGACGGCTCGACCTTCGTACCAGCCCGGGTAGATGGTCTGGAATTCGAGGATGCCGTCGTCGTCGGCCGTCTGCAGGCCGCGAAGGAAGGTGGTGCCGTCACCTTCGTCCTTTCCGCTGCCGTTGTCCTCATAGGAGGAGTAGTCGCCTGTGGCGTCGGTGTGCCAGATTTCCACCTGTGCGCCCGGGATCGGTTGGCATCGGTCGTCGACGACGCGGATTCCGAGTCGGAGCGGGTGGCCGGCGTAACCCTCGGTGATGTCGCTTCGGTCGAGTTGTTCGATCGACGGGAACGGACCTGCTGTCGCCGATGGTGTGAGCGTGCAGACGGACAGGGCGGTGAACGTGGCGGGGGTGAGCGGCTCGAGAGGCGCTCCGTCGTCACTATCCACACCGGGATCTTGGGCGCCGGTTGCTTCGTTCGCCGCGGCCTCCGAGCCATCGGTGGTGGTCGGGATGGAGCTGGTGGACGATGCAGCATTTGGGTTGTCCTGATTGTCGGAGTCGCTGCAGGCGGTGGCCAAGAGCGCGGCGATGCCAACCAGGAACGTCCGGCGGTCGTGGATCGGAGTTCGGGGGTGTTCCATGTGTTTCCTTCCGTCGGCGCCACACCTCGTGGCGTTCCTGGTGGAGTATCAGCTCAGTTTGAGGACGAGCTTCTCGAGAATCTTGACACAAACACCGAATGTACGTATATTCGGTTGTATGGAGACTTTGGGGAAGCTGTTGCCGATCTTGACCTGGGCCCCTCGATACGACCGCCGTGATGTTCGTAGCGACCTGGCCGCCGGTTTGACGGTCGGCGCGATGCTGGTGCCCCAGGCCATGGCCTATGCCCTTTTGGCTGGCCTGCCACCCGAAGTCGGGCTGTACGCAGCGACGATCCCCGTCGTGATCTACGCCCTGTTCGGCACCTCCCGACAGCTGGCCGTTGGTCCGGTTGCCATCGTCTCGTTGCTGACCGCGTCGGCCCTTGCTCCGCTGGTGGAGGAGGGAACAGCAGGCTATCTAGCGGCTGCGGCGCTGCTGGCGTTCATGGTCGGTGTGGTCCACATTGTGCTCGGCGTCGGCCGCCTTGGGTTCTTGGTGAACTTCTTGTCGCATTCGGTGCTTGTGGGGTTCACGGCGGCGGCGGCCATCATCATCGGGTTCTCCCAAGCCAAGCACATCTTCGGGATCTCGACCGAGCGCAAGGATCACTTCTACGAGA
>JBPCTQ010000047.1:0-3675 GCA_051011595.1 Acidimicrobiales bacterium | reverse complement strand
GACCCCGGTCCGCTGTCGGCCAGGGACCGATCGCTCATCATCCCTGTCGATGACGGCTATGTGGTGTTCGGCACCTACCGGGACGGCGACGAGAGCGATCCGCTCATAGAGGACGGTGCACACTACGACCGAGCGAGCAGCACCTGGACGATGCTGCCGTCATATCCCTTCGAGCGGGGCGACGACGTGACCGTCGACCACGGCACGGCCAGCGGGGACGCCGTCCTCGTCTTTCTCGGCGAGAACGGGGCCGGTTTGCGACCAGGCGAGGACCGATGGAGAGAACTGCCTCCGGCGCCCGCCCCCGTGGGCGAGGTGCACCAACTCGACGATGGCCGTCTGCTCTCATGGTCCGCTCGTGCCACCTTCGAGCCGGAGATTGATGGGGGTCGCTGGGTTCGGTGGGCGCCAGAGCCCGAGGGGTTCGTGTTCGCCCCCGAAGCTGGCAGGGAGTCCGAGGTCTGGACCGGCGACGAACTGCTGCTGTTCAACCACAAGGGCACCGCCACGGGCAACGCCCGGATCGATGGCATCGCCTACGACCCCGACAGTGACCGGTGGCGTGAACTTCCCTCACTGTCGACGGAGGGAACCGACAGCTCCGGTCTCGAGCTCGCACGCGACGGTGACCGCGTTGTGATCACGGCCACCACAGTCGATCTCGTCGGCGACCCCGATCCTGAAACCGCTCGGTTCACACACCACTCCTGGGAGTACCGACTGGCCGACGACCAATGGCTCGAACTGCCGGATCTCGAGCTGAGTGACTTCGGTGCCACCCGGGGGCAACATCGGCTCTATGCCAGCGGGGGTCATGTCGTACTGGTCAGCGATGCCCTGTACCTGCTCACCGAGAATGGCTGGGTCGAGGCCGAGGACTCCCTCGATGTGTTCGACGCCGGCCTGCGACGCGGTGTCGCCGTCGATGGTCGGATCGCGGCGTACGGCAGCCGGGCCGAAGGGAACAACTCCTTCATCGAGATCGACCTCGACCTCCTGGCCGCGCAGACAACTGGACCCACTGCCCCGGCACTGACCGGGGTGGTCACCGATTTCGACCCCGGCCCGCTCAGCACCCGCCACGAAGCCGCCGTCGTCGACATCGGCGATGAGTTGGTGGTGTGGGGAGGCGACATCGAGGGGTCGAATTTCGGGCGATCAGACCTTGGTTTCGCCCAGTTCAACGACGGTGCGGTCTACAACTGGGTCACCGGCGAGTGGCGCACGATGACCGAGAGCCCGCTCCCGGCCAGTGAGGTGACCCCGATCGGGGTGTGGACCGGCACCGAGGTGGTCATTGCCCGAGGCACCGAGGTGGCGGCCTGGGATCCCATCGCCGACGAGTGGCGGACATTGGCCGATCTGCCCGACGAACCCGACGATCTGTTCTGGACCGGCACCTACGTGTTGGCCAGCGGTGTATGGATGACCCTCGACCCGGCCGACGATCGCTGGCGGGCCATCGCCGAGCCGCCCGAGGTTTTCGTGGACGCGGAGACCAACTTCTCGCTCCGCAGCCAGTGGATCGACAGCCGCCTGTTCGTGGTGAGCGGACGAGGCGCACAGACGAACGTCGGCCGGCTCACCACCGCCGCCTACGAACCCGAGTCCGACAGCTGGACGGACTACGGCGAGATCCTCATCCCACAGGGTCATCTGATCTACACCGCCGAGTTCGAAGGCGATCTCGTGGCCGCCACCAGCGGCCGCGAATTGTGGCGATTCGACCTGGCGAGCAACACATGGAACGAAATGGCCGACCTTCCGCTGCCCGACCTGGAGGGAGGTCACCCGATCACAGGAATCGGCGACACGCTCCTCGCCGGCCACTCCCCCGCCGCCATCTACACCACCGAGGCCGGTTGGATCAGCGCCGGTCCGCCGACCGATCTCGGCCTCGATGCACTCGTCCCCTGGCGGGGCCGGCTCATGACCTGGGGAATGGTGCCGGGTGGCGAGAACCGCTTCGTGGTGGTCGATCCCGGCCGGCTGACCGAAATCCCCACGATCAACATCGGTTATCTGCAGCTGCAACGCCTCGATGGCGAGGAGGTCGTGTCGGCCACGTTGCAGGCCGGCCCGAACCGGCGGGCCGTGATCGTCGAGCTGGCGACACCCAGTGGCATCTGCACCATCGTCGATCGGCCTCCCGACGCCAGTGCGCCCGCTCTGGAGGTGCAGCCCGACCAATCGGTGTGGGTGACGGTCGGCTTCGGAAGCAGAGGGGCCGTCACCTGCGACGACACGGACACCGCCGTCGCCATCGGCGAGCGACTCATCACCGACAACCGCCCCGACGACTGACCAAAGCCAGCCGAACCACCTCGTTCTGGTAGTGCCACGTCAGGGCCAGCGTGTCGTCGCACTACCAGAAGCAACAGGATCTTGTTCTGGTAGTGCCGCGTCAGGCTCAGGGTGTCGCTGCACTACCAGAAGCGAAAAACCAGACCCGGGGAAAGGCGCTACTCGATGCCGTGCTCGAGGGCGTAGCGCATGAGCTCCTGCTTCTTCGACAGGTGCAGCTTCTCGAGGATGTTGCGAGTGTGGTTCTCCACCGTCTTGGGTGAGATGAACAGCTCCTCACCGATCTCTCTGTAGGTGAGGCCCCGAGCCACGTACTGCAGCACCTCACGTTCGCGTTCGGTCAACGCACTGGCCGGCTGATCGGTCTGTTTGAGCCGCCGGAACTCGGTTAGCACCAGTGACGCCAACGACGCCGAGAACACCGGCTCACCCCGCGCAGCCCGGATCAATGCATCACGCAACTCGTCGGGTGCCGTCGATTTGGTGAGGTAGCCCAGCGCACCGGCCGCCACCGCGTCGAGCACATCCCGTTCGGCCTCGGACACGGTGAGGATCACCACGTTGGTGGTCTCACCCCGCTGCTGAGCCACGTGCATCCCCCCGCCCTTGGGCATGTTGAGATCACACAGGGCCAGATCGGGCTCCAGTTCGTCGATCAAGGCAATCGCCTCGACGGCGTCAGCAGCTTCACCCACCACATCGAACAGATCACCCAGGTCGGCCCGCAGTCCCGACAGCCAGATGGGATGATCGTCGGCCACAACCACTCGGGCCCGCTCGCTCACCTCGTCCACAGCTGTACCTCGGTCCCTCGTCCCGGTGTGCTGGCCACCTCGGCCCGCCCGCCGACCTCGGCCATTCGTCGCTCGATCGAATACTCGATCCCTCTCCCCAGGTCGGTCGTGGTTCGATCGAATCCAGCACCGTCGTCGCGCACCGAGCAGTACACCCCACCGTCGTCGGAGGGTTCGGCGAACACCGCGATGCGCTCGGCCTGGCTGTACTTGGCCGCATTGGTCAACGCCTCGCCCATGGCGCCGGCGAGAGCTTCGGCCGCCTCGACCGGCAGCTCGGGCATGTCGTCGGCCAACACACCCGAAACCTCGACCCCGTGGCGCCGGGCCACGGTGTCGATGGTGGTGCGCAACCGCACGGCCAGGCTCTCGGCCGGGCGAGGCTGCTCGAAGAGATAGGCGCGGAGGTCACGTTCCTGCTCGCGGGCCAGAGCCCGAAGGTCCTCATCCGTGCTGCGGCGTTGCACCACCGCCAGGGTCTGCAACACGCCGTCGTGCATCACCCGACCCATCTCCTCACGGGCCCGCGCCGTCGATATCTCCTGCTCGGCTTCGCGAAGCACCTTGGCCACCATGG
>JBPCTQ010000046.1:0-4704 GCA_051011595.1 Acidimicrobiales bacterium | reverse complement strand
ACCCTCGCCCTCTTCGAAGACCACGTGTTCGGACGCACACCGGTCGGCGAGGTCTCCGTCGATGTCGAGTTGGTCGAACAAGCCGACGATGCCCTGGGTGGCATCGCCCGTCGCCGCCAGACCCGGCTCACTCTGACTCGCGACGGACAGCTGGTGACCGTCGACCTGCTGGTTTACCTGCCCCCCACCGGTGCTGCGCCGGTGTTCCTGGTGCCCAACTTCGACGGCAACCACACCATTCACACCGACGAGGCCATCGTGATCTCCGAGGGGGTCACCCGCGACCGGCCCAACGACATCCCCGTACGGGGGTCCAAGGTCCGCCGGTTTCCGGTGGAGGACATCGTGGCTCGGGGCTACGGACTGGTCACCTGGTACTACGGCGACATTGACCCCGATGTCGACGACGGTTTCGTCAACGGTGTGCACCCTCTGTTCTACGAGGACGGGCAGAACCGGCCCGAGGCGTTCGAGTGGGGTTCGATCGGCGCATGGGCCTGGGGCAACAGCCGCATCCTCGATCATCTCGAGACCGACCCCGACATCGATGCCGACCGGGTGATCGTGGGCGGTCACAGTCGCCTGGGCAAGGTGGCGTTGTGGAGCGCGGCCCAGGACGAACGGTTCGCCATGGCCTTCGCCAACGACTCGGGGTGCAGCGGCGCGGCCCTGTCCCGTCGCCGATTCGGCGAGAACGTGGCGGTGATCAACGCGCTGTTCCCGCACTGGTTCTGCGCGAACTACAAGTGTTACGCCAACAACGAGGCCTCGCTGCCGATCGACCAACACCAACTGGTGGCGCTGGTCGCCCCTCGCCCGGTGCATGTGGCCAGCGCGTCGGCCGACGACTGGGCCGACCCGTTGGGTGAGTTCCTCGGGGCCCAGGGTGCCGATCCGGTCTACAGATTGGTGGGCAGCGGCGGGCTCGACGTGGCCGAGCTGCCGGCACCGGAGACACCGAGCATCGGCACGATCAGCTACCACCTGCGCACCGGTGACCACGACCTGCTCGCCTACGACTGGGAGCAGTACCTCGACTCGGCCGCCACCAACCTCGCCTGATTCACCCGCGCCCGCCCTGGCGTGACCCCACCCCTCGGTTCTGGTGGTGCAGCGACACTGTGAGGCTGACGCTGCACTACCAGAACGAAGAGAGACTCAGACCGGGTCGGCGGGATCGGTCAAGAGCGGGTCGGCCGACGGACCGTAGTCCCGCAGCGATCCCCGGCTGCGCAGCGCCACAGCGATCACGTCGGGTTGCCCGCTGAAACACACGTCGGGCACGAGATCACCCTCGATGGCATCCTCGGCCGCTTCCAGGTCGAACTTTCGGGCCGGCGACAACCACGTCCCCCGGTGCAACACGAACGCCTGCTCGACCTGGTCGTCGTCGAGCGTTCGCTCGGCCCAACGGGAGAAGCCGCCGAAGAGCCCACGACCGTCGAACGGTGGCGGCCCGGTGATCGTCATCCCGGGCCCGATGTCCCAGCGCATCACCTCGGCGCCCTCGACCGAGAGGGCCGAGGTGAACGGGGGCGCCGACCAGTCGGGAACGTCGATGTCGTACTGACGGCGATCGCGCCCGGCCGCCGCGTGAATGACCGCCAACACGGCCAGATCGAGCCAGTGGGTGCAGTGTTGGCGAGGATCGAGGTCGGTCACCACGTGAAGCGGGCGGCGGGTGAGCGGCACACCGACCAGCTCCTGTAGTCGGGCGCCGGCATCAGGGCACGTGGTCCAGGGCACCCGCAGCGGCTCACCTTCGATGGCTGTGACCTTCTCGTCGTCGTGGGTGAGCCGCACCCGGTAGTGGTGCATCTCGTCTTCGACGGCCGCATGCACGGCGCAACCTTCGGTGACCAGCCGCAGCCGTCGTCGGAACGAACCATTGCCGTGACGGTCGGCGAATGGAGTGGGGGGCAGCAAGCGGTCAGCTCTGGTCGCGCAGGAATCGGCGCAGGATCTTGCCCGAGGCCGACTTGGGGATCTCGTCGATGAACTCGACCTGCCGGATCTGCTTGTAGTGGGCCACCTTGTCGGCCACGAATTCCTGGACGTCGGTTCCCGATGCCTCTTCGCCCGGCTTGAGCACCACGAACGCCTTGGGCAACTCGCCCGCCTCGTCGTCGGGGACCCCGATCACCGCCACGTCGGCCACCGCCGGATGGGTGACGATGATGGCCTCCAGCTCGGCGGGCGGGACCTGGAAACCCTTGTACTTGATGAGCTCCTTGACCCGGTCGACGATGTACACGTGGTGGTCGTCGTCGATACGGGCCACGTCGCCGGTGTGCAGCCACCCGTCGCTGTCGATGGTGGCGGTGGTGGCCTCGGCGTTGTTGAGATATCCCACCATCACCTGCGGGCCCCGCACCCACAGCTCACCTTCGCCGCCCACCGGTTGATCGTTGCCTTCTTCGTCGACCACCCGGCACTCGGTGTTGGAGATGGTCACCCCCACCGACCCCGGTTTGCCCTGGCCCGGCGGCGTGGCGTGGCTCACCGGCGACAGTTCGGTCATCCCGTAGCCCTGCACCACCTCACAGCCGATTCGGGCAGCCGCCTCGCTGCCCAGTTCGGCGCCGAGCGGGGCGGCGCCCGAGAACACCTGCTGCAGTGAGGTGAGGTCGAACTGATCGATGATCGGGTGTTTGGCCAGCGCCAGCACCATGGGCGGCACCGCATAGAAGCGGGTGACCTTGTTGTCCTGGATGAGCTTCAGCGCGGCCTCGAGATCGAACCGGGGCATCGAGATCACGGTGCATCCCGACGCCAGCAAACCGTTCATGAGCACCTGCATGCCGTAGATGTGGAAGAAGGGCAGCACCGCCAGGGCCACCTCACCCTCGTCGTAGGTGAGGGTGGTGGTCATCTGCTCGAGGTTGGCCACCAGGTTGTGATGCGACAGCACCACTCCCTTGGCCAGCCCGGTGGTACCCGACGAGTAGGGCAACACCATGGCCTGGGTGTGCAGGTCGACGTCGACCTGGTCGATCTCGTCGCCGTAGAGCGCGGTGAACGAATCGGCTCCGTCGGCTTCACCGATGACATAGGTCTCGGTGACCGACGTGCCTTCGATGGCCTGGAAAGCCACCGGCAACACCTCGCCCACCGTGATCATGATGGTGGCGCCCGAATCCTGGAGCTGATGGCGGAGCTCGTCGGCGGTGTACGTGGGGTTGAGGGTGGTGCAGGTGCCCCCGGCGGTGGCCACGCCGTGGAAGATGATGGCGTACTCGGGCACGTTGGGGGCCATGAGGGCCAGGGTGTCGCCGGGGCCGAACCCCTTGGCCGCCAGGCCGCCCGCGAAACGGCGGATATGGCTGCGCAGCTCGCTGAACGTGTAGGACCGGCCGGTGACGCCGCACACCATGGCCGGGCGATCGGGAATCTCGTCGACCCGGCGGAGCACGTACTCGGTGAGCGGCACATCGGGGATGTCGACGTCGGGCAGCGGGCTGGTGTGGATGGTGACCATGGCCGACATCATCGACGAGGTCCCGGCGCCCCGCAACCGACGCACGCCCCGACCGACGGGCTGCGCAACTGGCGGTACAACGCGTCACCTATGACGCGCCCCACCGCCAGAACGGCCGGGCTCCCAAACTGGCGGTACAACGCGTCACATATGACGCGCTCTACCGCCAGAACGGCTGGGGACGCCAGAACGGCGGAGGACGCACGCCAGAACGATCGGGGGCGCCGATACCGTCACCCCATGGCCAGCACCACGCCGTGGCAGATCATGCACTCGATGAGTCGAGGCGACGAGAACAAGTCGGTCGAGCTCAAACCCGACACCACCCGACGGGTGTGGCGCTACGCCCGCCCCTACCGAAACATGATCGTCGGCTTCGTGATCAGTCTCGTGGTGGTTGCCCTGCTCAGCCTGCTGCCACCGCTCATCTTCGGCCGTATCATCGACGGCGCCCTGGCCGACGGCGATCAGAGCCAGCTCAACCGCCTCGGCCTACTGCTGCTGGTTGCGGCCTTCGCGGTGGCCGGTATCGGCCTGCTCGAACGCTGGTGGTCGTCGCGCATCGGCGAAGGCCTCATCTACGACCTGCGGGTCGAGTTGTTCGACCACGTCCAGCGCATGCCCATCGGGTTCTTCACCAGCACCCAGACCGGTGCCCTCATCAGCCGCCTGAACAACGACGTCATCGGCGCCCAGCGAGCCTTCACCGGCACCCTGGGCACGGTGGTGGGCAACGTCATCGGTCTCACCACCACCCTCATCGCCATGTTCGCCCTCGAGTGGCGACTCACCCTGCTGTCGCTGGTGCTGTTGCCGCTCTTCGTGTGGCCGGCCAAACGGGTCGGGCAGAACCTGCAGTCCATCACCCGCGAAGGCATGGACCTCAACGCCTCGATGAACACCACCATGACCGAACGGTTCGGTGTGGCAGGGGCACTGCTGGTGAAGCTGTTCGGCCGTCACGACCAGGAGCAGGACGAGTTCTCCGATCGGGCCGGGCGAGTCCGCGACATCGGCGTGCGCAGCGCCATGTACAGCCGCACGTTCGTCACAGCCCTCACCTTGGTCGGAGCGGTGGGCACCGTGCTCGTCTACTGGCTGGGCGGCACCATGGTGATCAACGGCACCATCACCCTGGGCACGCTCACCGCGTTGTCGCTGTTGGTGGCCGGTATCTACAACCCGCTCACCAGCCTCAGCACGGCGCGGGTCGACATCATGACGGC
>JBPCTQ010000045.1:0-5151 GCA_051011595.1 Acidimicrobiales bacterium | reverse complement strand
GGCGGCATCCAGCTCGAGCGATGTCGACCCACCGGTGTTTCCCACAGTGTCGGGCGAGGTGATCGAATCTCCGACCCCGTCGCAGTTGGGATCATCGCAGTGCAGCAGCTTCAGGTCGCGCGTGGCGGGCGTGCCGTCCCAGTACGACACCACCGGATTACCGGCCGCATCCAGTTCGAGTGACGTGAAGTGGCCGACGTTGCCCACCGTGTCGGGCGAGGTGATCGACTCGTCACCGCCGGCACAGTTCACGTCGTTGCAGTGCAGCAGCTTGAGGTCCTCGTTGGTGAAGTCGTAGTACGACACGACGGGATACCCCATGGCGTCGAGGGCCAACGACGTGTACCAACCGACGAACCCACCGGTGTCAGGGGAGGTGATCGACTCGTCACCGCCGGCACAGTCGACGTCGTTGCAGTGCACGATCTTCAGGTCGGCGGTGGATCCCTGGAAGTAGGCGATCACCGGAAACCCCGACGAGTCGAGCTCCATGGCGGTGAACGAACCGGTGAACAGCGCGCTCGAATCGACGGTGTTGACGGTGTCGGCCCGGACGGCGGTCGCCAGCCCCACGATCAGCACAATGACCGCGCCTATCAGTGTTGCCCGTTTCATGTGGATACCCCCGCTGGTGCCCCGTGAACTGTCGACCAGTATGACAGACGTGTCCGGCGGCCCGCCCGTGGCGCCGGCAAGGATCAAATTGCGTTCCTTGTTCTGCTCTGGGCAGCACAAGTGACGCCAGAAGCGCCCCGACCGCCGGGCATGACAGGGTGGCCCGGTGAAGTTCTCGCTGATCTACGAAGCCCAGACCGACAACCCCACCCGGGAGGGCGATCACCAAGTCTTCGCCGACACCCTCGAACAGGCCCTGCTGGCCGAGGAGATGGGGTTCGACATCATCTGGGCAGTCGAACACACCGCCCTCACCATGTACGCCCACATGTCGGCGCCCGAGACCTTCCTCGCCTACCTGGCCGGTGCCACCACCCGTATCGGTCTGGGCCACGGCGTCATCTGCCTGCCGCCGAAGCTCAACCATCCGGTGAAGGTGGCCGAACGATGCGCGACACTCGACATCTTGTCGGGAGGTCGCCTCCACGTCGGGTTCGGCAAGGGCGGCACCGAACAAGAGGCCGGCACCTTCGGGTACCGCAAAGCCGACCTCGGTCCCATGATCGACGAGGCGATGCACCTGGTGCCGCGCTACTGGGTGGAGGACGTCGTGGAACACCACGGCCGCTTCATCGATGTTCCGGCCCGCCCGATCCATCCCAAACCGCTCCAGGACCCGCACCCGCCGCTGTATCAGGCGTGCACGCAGACCTCGACGCTGGCCGATGCCGGCGCACGGGGCATCGGCGCCCTGGTCCTGGGGTTCGGCGGACCCGAGCAGGTCGCCGAGAAGAACCGCGTCTACCGCGCCGCCTTCGCGGGGCGTGACCCGTCCGAACAGGTCGGCGCCCGGCCTACCGAGCACCTGGCCGCCCTGTGCCCGGCCATCGTGCTCGACGACGGCGACACCGCTCGTCGGATCGGCATTCGGGGCCAGCGCTTCTTCCTCGAAGCCATCAGCCATTGGGGCAGCGACGGCCGCACCCCGCTGCCCGACCCCGACAGCTGGCCGGAGGAGACCACGACGATTCGCGACGGCACCGCGGTGATCGAGGCCGCCATCGGCTCAGAGCAGGTCACCGTCGACTTCTCCGATCCGGCCATGTCGATGCTCAACCCCAACCACGGGTACGGCACGGCTCAGGACTGCATCGACTACGTAGCCCGCCTGATCGCGGCCGGTGCCGACGAGATTCTTTTCCTGTGCCAGATGGGCACCGTGCCCCAGCAGGCGCAGATGGACACCATTCGCAACATCGGTGAGCACGTGATCCCCCACTTCCGCCGTCGGATCTGATCACCGCCCCAGCATGGCGCCGGTGATCTCCTTGACCAGTTTGGCGCCGACCATCGCGGTCATGTCGACCACGTCGCGCTGAGGGTTGAGCTCCACCACATCGGCACCCACGATGGGGGCGGGCAGGCTGTCGATGATGTCGAGTACCTCCTGCACGCCGAGCCCACCGGGTTCGTGGTGCGACACCCCAGGCGCCACCGACGGGTCGAGACCGTCGAGGTCGATCGTCAGGTAGAGCGGGCCGTTGATGGTCCCCGCATCGAAACGGTCGAGCTCGCGGGCGGCGACCATCTCCACCCCGAACCGTCTGCCCTGCTCCAACTGATGAGGAGTGGCGGTTCGGATTCCCAGCTGGATCAGCCGCGCCATGCACCCTGATTCGAGAGCTCGAGCGAACGGCGAGGCATGGCTCAGCGGGTTGCCGTCGAGGTCGTCGTACAGGTCCGGGTGAGCGTCGATGTGCACCACCGTCAGCTCGGGATGGTGGGCGGCGAATCCTCGCAGGATCGGGTAGGTGATCGAATGATCGCCGCCGAGGCTGATGACCTGCTGGCCGGCCGCAACCGTCTCGCCGATGCGGGAAGTGATCAGATCGGCGTCGGCCGCGGACCCCAGGGCATTCTCGACCGCCAGATCACCCAGGTCGTCCAACGCGGCCAGTGCGTCGACCCCGTGTTCGGTGAACTGGTTTCCGCTACCCGAGTGCAGGGCTCCGCGGATGGCGGCCGGGCCGGCCTCGGCACCGAATCGATGCGAGGAGTTCGCGTCGATCGGGATGCCCACGAGGGCGACGGACTCCATCGGCCCACGCTAGGGGTGTGCTCACTAGCCTCGCCCACACGAAGCGCAGGGCCGGATCCCACATGGCCGCACCGACGAAAGGACCGCAGTGACTGACGAATTCGCCGGCCGCACCGCAATCGTGACCGGGGGTGGAACCGGAATCGGCTTCGCCACCGCTGTGGCGCTCGGCGCGCGAGGCGCCGCCGTCATGATCTGTGGCCGGTCGTCCGCCTCCCTCGACAAAGCCGTCTCGCGGGCCGCCGACCAGGGGGTGGCGCTGGCGGCTCAACCCTGTGATGTCGGCTCACCTACCGATATCACGGCACTGGTCGACGCCACCGTGGCGACCTTCGGCGGCATCGACATCGTGGTCAACAACGCCGCCGCCATCGAGATGGCCGCCATCGAAGACGTCACCGTCGCGGACTTCGATCAGACCTTCGCCGTCAACGTCCGAGGCCCCATGCTGCTGGCCCAGGCCGCCCTCCCCCACCTACGGGCTTCGGACAACGCCTCGATCGTCAACATCTCGTCGGTGGCCGTCGAGATGGGCGGCGCCACCATGGCGATGTACCGGTCGTCGAAGCTGGCGCTGCTGGGCCTCAGTGCGGTGATGGCCAAGGAGTGGGGTGGTGACGGAATCCGGGTCAACTCGGTCATGCCGGGCAAGGTCGACACCGAGACGGCGGCCATCGACCCGCAGATGATCGAGATGGCCAAACTGGCCACCCCGCTGGGCCGGCTGGCCGAACCCGAGGAGTTGGCCGACGCCATCTGCTACCTGGCCGGGGATCAGGCGTCGTACATCACCGGCGCCACGTTGCGGGTCGACGGTGGGGTGTCGTTCTGACCCAGCCGGTCAGCGAGCCGGATGTCCGGCCGCCACCGACTGGTAGTAGTTGGTCGACATGTAGGTGGGACTGTTCTGGGCCATGACCGCAGCGATCTCGGCCTTCAGCTCCTTGGCCTCGGCCACCTCGGGGGTGTCGACCCGAGCCATGGCCAGCAGGTCGACGACGTGCAGCGCCAGCTGTGGCTCACCGTCGGCGAGGTGACGACGGGCCGCGGCCAGCACGGTGGCCTTGTCGGTGATGGCGTCGAGCACGGCGCTGGTGCTGGCATCGATGGACGCCGGATGAACCGACGTGATGTTGCGATCCCACCAGCCGGCCTCGATGCGCCACACCTCACGGATGACGTACTCGGCGCACCCGTAGCTCTGCGGCATCCACGGTGAGTTGGCGAACTTCTCGGGGTACTCGATGTCGTTGACCACGTCTTCGATCACCATGCCGGCGTTCATGCGGGCCAGGGTTTCAGCTCGCAACCACCGCAGCGCGTCGCGCACCGTGGTCAACATCTCCTTCACGTTGTCGGCTCCCACCACTTCGGGGCCGTATTCGCGAATCAGCATTTCTGGTTCGAGCTCGAGGTAGGTGTCGAGCTGGTCGGCCCACGCCCGAGGGTCACGGGGTGACCGCAACGGTGAACCGATGTTGGGGAAACTCCCGATGGTGGCATTGGCGCCGTACAGGATCTTCTCGTCGGGAAACCACAACCCGGTGCCGTCGTCGGTCTCGGCGTGGCAGTGGATGAGCTGGACCCTCCGGCCCGAGGTCTCCAGCATCATGTCGTCGATGTAGGTGACATCGGGGTCGACGAGGATCTCGAACATATGGGTGCCGACGATGCTGTTGATGGGGAATCCGAACTGCCACTCGGTTACCCGTTCGAGGTACTCCTGGGTCTCGCGGTAGCGCTGCAATCGGTGCAACACGTTGCGGTGGGCCACGATCGTGGGCCGAGGATCACCCCTCGTCTCGGCTTCGGCCAGCCACGCCACCACACCGTGGTTGTAGGCCGTGTGTCCGTGGCTGTACACGATGGTGCTCACCGGTTTGTCGGACACCCCCCGCACGGCGGCGATCATGCCCTTGGCATGGTCGGGGGCGATACCGGTGTCGAGCTGGAGCAGGCTGTCGCCGGTGTCGACGGTGAGGGCGTTCCCCGTGCCGTACTGGATGTCCTGGAGCCACATCCCGTCGGCCACCTCTCGGAAGGGCAACGACGTCGCTCCCCCACCGGTGGCATTGGATTCGAACCAGTCGAGCGAGTTGTCGATCCGCTCGATGCCGTGATCGGGCTGTGCCATCGCATGGCCTCCGAGTTCTGATGAGCGGTGCGCCGCTCGCACCCATCCGCATGTTTGTTCCCTGTGCCCCACCGGACAAGTCCCGGTCTTGCCTTCGAGACCAGGGCACAGCATTCTCTGCTCGCCGACCGCGATCCGGAGGAGCCCAGCTGATGTCCGACTCGGCCGACGACTGGTGGACACCCCGCACCGATGTCCCGCTGCATGAGTGGCGCCCAGGGGCCTTCGAGATGCTGCCGGCGGCGATGGAGCAGGCCCACCAGGTCCACGACCACATCTGGGTGTCGACGGGCCTGTCCCACAG
>JBPCTQ010000044.1:0-2690 GCA_051011595.1 Acidimicrobiales bacterium | reverse complement strand
ATGCCGCACTGAGCGGCATCGACGCCGTCTACTACCTGGTCCATGCCATGGGCCACGCCGGCGACTTCGAACACAGTGATCGCGTCGGCGCCGAGAACACCCGCGTTGCCGCAGAGAAGGCGGGTGTGTCTCGGATCGTCTACCTCGGCGGCCTGGGCGAAGACGAGCCCGACCACCTCTCGGACCATCTCGCCAGCCGCCACGAAGTCGGCCACGTCCTGGCCGCGGGCGATGTGCCGGTGACCGAGCTACGCGCCGCGGTCATCATCGGTTCAGGCAGCGCATCGTTCGAGATGCTGCGCCACCTCGATGAGGTACTCCCGGCCATGATCTGCCCGCGATGGGTGACGAAGACACTGTGCCAACCCATCGCCATCGCGGACGTGTTGCACTACCTGGTCGCGGTGATCGACGAGCCCGAAGCTGCCGGCCAGGTCCTCGAGATCGGCGGGCCCGACGTGTTGACCTATCGGGAGATGATGGACCGCTACGCCGCCATTGCCGGCCTACGCCGGCGACTCATCGTCCCCGTGCCGCTGCTCACCCCGCGCCTGTCGTCGCACTGGGTCAACCTGGTGACCCCGCTCCCCTACGGCCTGGCCCGACCCCTGGTGGACAGCCTCATCAACGACGTCGTGGTGCACCCCGACCGCGACATCCGCCGCCTGATCGATCACGAGCCCTACACCCTCGATACGGCCATCGAACGGGCCCTCGCGGTCGTCGGCGACCTCGAGATCAAGACCAGCTGGATGGACAGCGCCCCTACCAACACCCCCGCTTCCCCCATGCCCCAAGACCCCGACTGGGCCGGCGGCACCATCTACCAGGACACCCAGCAAGTCAGCAGCGACACGGCCAGCCGAGCTGCGCTCTTCGCGACCGTTACAGGCATCGGTGGTCAACGAGGCTGGTATGTCGCCACGGCGCTGTGGACCTTGCGGGGCTGGCTCGACAAGCTCATCGGTGGTGTCGGCATGCGACGAGGCCGCCGCCACCCTGACCAGCTACGTGTCGGCGACGCCCTCGACTTCTTCCGCGTCGAAGCCCACGACCCACCCCACCTGCTCCGCCTGCGAGCCGAGATGAAGGTCCCTGGTGAGGCCTGGCTCGAATGGCGCATCAGCGCAACCAACCCCGGCACGACCCAGCTGCGCCAGCTCGCACGATTCCACCCACGCGGCGTCGCCGGCCGGGCCTACTGGTGGGTCCTGCTGCCCATCCACAAGCTCATCTGGAAACAACTGGCCCAACGCCTCGTCGACCACGCGGAAACCTCGACCCCCCACGCCGACGAGTCTTCACCTCACGTCCACTCGACGAACCAGCACGAACAGGCGCGTTGACCCAGAAGTTGAAGGCCCGGTAACCGCATCCGGACAAGGGCCTTGTGGCTCGCGGCTTGCTCGAGAAACAGCTCGAATCGATTGCGGGATCCTTCCGGCCGTTTGGAGGGCCTGGGCCGGCTATTCGAGCATGCTCCGCAACATCCAGGCGGTCTTCTCGTGGATCTGCATGCGCTGGGTCAACAGATCCGCGGTGGGTTCGTCGTTGGCCTTCTCGACCGCAGGGAATACCGAACGGGCGGTCCGGACCACGGTCTCTTGCCCTTCCATCAGTCGACGGATCATCTCGGTGGCATCGGGGGCGTCCTGGTCCTCGGTCACCGACGTCAGCGCGGCGAACTCGCTGTAGCTGCCCGGAGCGGGCACGCCCAGGGCACGGATTCGCTCGGCGATCAGGTCGACGGCAAGAGCGAGCTCGTTGTACTGCGCCTCGAACATCAGATGCAGGGTGTTGAACATCGGACCTACCACGTTCCAGTGGTAGTTGTGGGTCTTCAGGTAGAGGGTGTAGCTGTCGGCCAAAAGCCTGGAGAGGCCCTCCGCGATGGCCTGCCGGTCAGCTTCACCGATACCGATGTCGATCACGGGGGTCTCAGTCACTCGCGTGCTCCTCTTCTGATACTGGGTGGACAGTGTCACATGTTGCGGACCTGACCCGCAGGGGGTGCACCGTCCTCTCAGAATCGGCGGGCGCCGATCGTGGGTGCCACTTCTCAGCCGGGAGGCCGGTTGTACCGACCCCCCGACTCCGCGTCAGCTCTGTCGTCGACAATCAGGCGAGATCGAAGCGGTCTGCGTCCATCACCTTGACCCAGGCCACCGCAAAGTCGTTGGCGAACTTCTCGCTTGCGTCATCGGCGGCGTACACGTCGGCAATGGCGCGAAGGATGGAGTTCGATCCGAACACCAGATCGTTGCGGGTGCCCGTCCACTTGACGTCGCCCGATGCACGATCACGACCTTCGAACACGTCCCCGGCCCCGGTGGCCGCGGACCACTCGGTGTCGAGGTCCATCAGGTTCACGAAGAAGTCGTTGCTCAGCGTGCCGACATCGTCGGTGAAGACACCGTGGTTGTTGGTGGAAACCCCGAGCACACGAAGGCCACCAACGAGCACGGCCATCTCGGGGGCACCGAGATCGAGGAGCTGAGCCCGGTCGACGAGCAGGTGCTCGGCGACGTGGCTGGCGCCTTTGCCCACGTAATTGCGGAAGCCGTCCGCCTTCGGTTCGAGCCACGCGAACGACTCGACGTCGGTCTGGTCCTGGGTTGCGTCGCCGCGCCCGGTGCTCACCGAGACGGTCACGTCGTGACCGCCGGCCCTGGCCGCTGCTTCGACAGCCG
>JBPCTQ010000043.1:0-33176 GCA_051011595.1 Acidimicrobiales bacterium | reverse complement strand
GAGCACCCTCATGATGCCCGGTGCTGTCCTCCCCTGCTCCGCGCGGGCCGCTCGGGCCACCTCCCCCGCTCCGCGCGGGACGCTCGGGCCCGGCACCGGCAGGCACCTACCCACCACCGGAGCGCCCTCATGATGCCCGGTGCTGTCCTCCCCGCTCAGCGTGGGCCGCTCGGGCCCCGCACCGGCACGCACCCACCCAGGGGAGCCACCTCATGATGCCCGGTGCTCTGGTCATGGTGGTGTTGTGTTTCGCCACCTGGATGATCGCCTACCGGACCCTCGTCCGTCATCCGCTCGATTTCGCGGCGATCACCCTGTACCTCACCGGATACCAGATGATCTGGCGCCCGTTCGTGGTGGCGATGGGCTGGGACCGACCGTTTCCCGAAGAGCTGTTCCGCGCCCGCGACGGCGAGGCCATCTTCATCGCCGCGCAGCGCATGGTGATCATCTGGCTGATCTGCCTCGCCATCGGGTACATGCTGGGCCGAACGATGGCGCCGACCCCGCCCCCACCCACCGAAGACACACCCCTCGAGCTCCACGTGACCGTCCTCACCCGGCTGATGATCCTCTTCACCGCCGTTTCGACCGTGAGCTCGCTGTGGCTGTGGGCCCGCTTCGGCGGGTTCTCCGGTCTCATCACCGCCAACAAACTCGACAAAGCACTCCTCGATCTCCAATGGCTTCGCTCCTTTGCGGTGCTGTCCACCTTCGTGGCCGGCGCCACCTACCTGGCCGCAGTGGCATCGGGCCGGCGCGGGCTGGCGTCGGTGGCACTGGCCATCTCGCTCCTCAACGGGGCCTACTCCTTCTCGTGGGGTGCACGCGATGCGGTTGCCATCACCACCTTCGGACTGCTGGCCGGGCGTTTGCTCTTCAACAAGAAGGAGGTGGGGGCGGCGGCCATCCTGCCCACCAGCGCCCTGGCCTGGTGGCGACGGCGTCGACGCATCTTCCGGCTCCTGATGACCGTGCTGTTGCTCGGCACCTCGGTGTTCTTCCTCCGCGTCACCCGCGACGCGTTGGTGTTCGGGGAGACCTTGGGTTCCATCGAGTCCCAGGCCCCGGCCCGCCAGATCGCGGTGGCCACCAACAACACCGACTTCGACACCTTGTCCCTGCTGATCGAGGACTGGCCCGAACGCCAGGACTACATCGGTTCGTCGCAGTTCGGCATCGGAGCGCTGTCGTTCCTGCCCGCGTTCATGTACCTACCCGAAGACGGCTTCCAGCCGCCGTCGGTACAGGTCGCCCAGTACTACAAACCCAACCGCCAGAACGGGTGGCCGATGACACCCATCGGCGACTGGTACATGAGCTGGGGCTTCACCGGCGTGCTCATCGGCGGGATCCTGAGCGGGATCCTCATACGGCTCCTCCAGGTCCGCCTCGACAACTTCTCCCGAAACCCCTTGGTGTGGATGATGTCGATCGTGCTGGCCTTCCGTGTCCTGCCGATGGGTATCTGGGCCAACTCGATCCCGCGCATGATGACCTTCGCGTTGCCGGCCGCGCTCGTGTTGTTCTACGTGCAACGAAGACGGCCCCAGAACGTCAAGAGCCGACTATCGGAGCCCGCGCCGTATCAGTCCGACGAGATCCCGCCGGCCTCGGCGAGGGGCCAGGCCGTGATTCCCGGCGACACCGAAGCGCTGGCCGACGCCGCGGCGCGCGTTCGATTGGCCAAGGAGCGCCGGCGCGCCGCCACCGGAACGGCACCGACGGTCATCAATATCGAACGCCGCGCATCAACCGGGCCGCCCCCACGAGGGGCCGAGAAGGACCACGGTCCGGGACCCCTGTAGTTCGCCGCCGTGACCTCGCAGCCGTCGAACGGCACGGTCAACCCGACCGCCCGGCTCCAGCTCGGCCGCGACGCGGGGTATGTGTTCGGGGCCCAGGCCCTGGCCATCGCGCTGGGGTTCACCCTCAACGCCGTGGCGGCACGGACCTTCGAACCCACCGAGTTCGCGGCCCTGGCCTGGGCGCTGACCTGGTTGGCGTGGTTGGCCTTGTGCGCCCAACTCGGATTGATGCAAGCCGGCACCGTCATCATGGCGCTGGAGGGCCAAGCCGGTTTCGCCCACCGTCTGCGGACCATCGTCGTCACCCTTTTGGTGAACGCCGTGATCGTGTCGCTGCTGTGGTGGTTGCTGATCGGACCATTGGTCGCCGGCGCCAGCGAAGACGAATCGGCCTACCGCAGTGTGATCGGTGGTGTCGCCTGGTGGGTTCCGGTGGCCGCCGTGGCCCCGGTCATCGCGGGTGTGCTGCGCGGTCTGCATCGATTCCGGGACGCCGCGTTCTACGGCGAATACGTGCGGCGGATCCTGCTGCTCGGAGCGCTGGCCATCGTGGTGATCGGCGATTTCGATCGCACGGCCATCACCGTGATCGCCATCGCCGTGGTGGCCGAGTCGGTCATTGCCCTGGGTGTGGTGGTTGCCCTCGATCGGTCGGCTCGAGGCGACCGGCTGGCCTTGGCCCAACCGCCCGCGATGAACCTGCGGCGTCGGGCTCTGGCCTTCGTCCTGCCCACCATCGACGCACCCCTGCTGCCCCAGGCCGGTGTCTGGGTCCTGGCCCTGGTTCGTCCGGCCACCGAGGTCGCCGTGCTGAGCGTGGGCATCGGCATCAGCTTTCTCTTCGGCCTGCCTGTGTTCGTGGGTGCCCGGGTGCTCGGGCCTCGTTACGCCCGCATGCACAGCGAAGGTCGGTCACTTCGACCCCTCGAACCCATCGCCCGCCGTCACGCGTTGCTCTCGCTGATCTTCGTGGCGGCCGGAACCCTGGGCCTGGTGATCTTCGGTGAGTGGGCCGTGGCACTGGTCTTCGGCGATCAGTACCAGGACGCGGCCACCGTGGCCGCGATCATCGGGGTCGGGGCCATGATCAACGCCGCCACCGGCTCGTGTGCGGCGGCCCTCATGCACTGCGAACAGGAACGGCTGGTGGGCATCACCGCCGTGATCGCCGCGGTGTCGTATCTCGGTTTGGCCCTGGTGCTCGGCAACGAGTGGGGTGCCAACGGTGTGGCGGCTGCGGCCGCACTGGTTGTCAGTTCTCGTAACCTCTATCTGGTCGGTGCCACCAAACGACGGCTCGGCTTGACCACGTGGGTCGGGCGGCCCCGGACCTCGACCGACTCTCCTTCATGACCCGACCCCCCATCACCTGTTCCGTACCTCCGCAGAGGTCGCGCCGCACGGGTGGCGTGGTGGCTACATGACGTTCAACTCGCTGATCTTCCTCGTCTTCTTCCTGGTGACCATGACGGTGTACTGGAAGATCAAGGGCCGCTGGCGCAACCAGGTGCTCACCGCGGCGTCGTATGTCTTCTACGCCTACTGGGACTGGCGACTGCTGGGCCTGCTGGTCGGCATCACCCTGGTCGGGTACTGGGTCGGCAACTCACTCGACGAACCCGGCGCCGCCCAGAACCGGCGACGATTCTTTCTGGGCATCAGCGTGGTGGCGAACCTCGGCGCCTTGATCGCGTTCAAGTACCTCGGGTTCTTCGTAGACGGATTCGCCGACATCGTCGACCAGGTCGGGTTCAACGCCGACACCCCGACCGTCAACATCTTGTTGCCCATCGGGGTCAGCTTCTACACGCTGCAGACGCTGGGGTACACGATCGACGTGTATCGGGGACGAGTGGCCGCCGAGGACCACCTCTTCACCTTCGCCGCCTTCGTCTCGTTCTTCCCCCAGCTGGTGGCCGGTCCCATCGAACGGGCCGAGAACCTCATCCCTCAACTCCGGCGCCGACGTCGACGGCTTCGCCACGAAGACATCGAAGAAGGTCTCGGGCTCATCGCCGTCGGCCTGTTCAAGAAGGTGGTGCTGGCCGACGGTGTGGCCCGCGTGGTCGACACGTTCTGGGACAACCCCCAAGACGCTTCGATCCTGGCCGCGATCGCTGGTGTCGTCGGATTCACCGTGCAGATCTACGCCGACTTCTCCGGCTATTCCAATATGGCCCGGGGCCTGGCCCGTCTGCTCGGCATCGACATCACGATGAACTTCGCCCAGCCGTACCTGGCCCACAACATCGGCGGGTTCTGGCGTCGGTGGCACATCAGCCTGGGCACGTGGATGCGCGACTACGTGTACATCCCACTCGGTGGCAACCAGCGCGGCCGGCGACGTATGGCCATCAACTTGATGGTCACCATGACACTGGCCGGCATCTGGCACGGGGCCGGCTGGATGTTCCTGCTCTGGGGTGTGCTCCACGGGTTGTGGCTGGTCGGCTATCGACTCCTGTCGACGGACCGGGAAACCCTCCCGGGCGACGGTGCCCGCTGGGGAGGTATCGCCCTGACCCACCTCGGCGTCACCCTGTTGTGGATCGTGTTCCGATCGCCCGACATCGGCACCGCCGGTGACGTCGTCGATGCGTTGATCGGAGGGGGTGGCGGCGTCGGCGATGTCGGCGATCTCCTGCTGGTGATCGGCGCATGGATCACCATGTTCGTGGTCGACCTCATCCACCGCCGCGGCATCGTCACCCGCAGCTCGCTCGATCAGCGACCGGTGGCCGTCGGTGTCGGTCTGGGCCTGCTCGCCGTCGGGGTCATCGTGTTCTCCGGCATCGCCCCTGTCCCCTTCCTCTACTACCAGTTCTGATGGCCCTCCTCAGCCGCCGCGCCCGCAAACGCCGACTCCGCACCGCCGTGGCCGTGGTGGCGGTGATCGTGGCCGCCGAGGTCGGGGCCCAGCTACTGGCCCCCGCCCTCGAACCGGTGCCGATCAACTGGCCCAACGCCACCACCGATCTCAAACACGACCAGCTCGAGCTCCTGGCGGGGTCCGAAGTCGACGGCACCGACATTCCCATCACCTTCGTGGGCGACACCGCGGCCCAGCAGGCGTTCATTCCGTCGACGTTCGCGGCCATCGACGTCGACGCCCGCCTCTCGTACAACGCCGCCATCCCGGGCGGGGTTCCGGCGGTCACCCGGCCATGGTTGCTCGACGAGGTCATCCCTCGGATCGAGAGCGACATCGTGGTGTGGGGCATCAGCATGACCGACGTCACCGAGGGGTACGGCGACGCCGAGTTCGCGGCCTATCAGAACTCGCTGGGAGCCAAGGAGGGATTGCTGGCCGACGTCGAACGAGCCGTCGTCGACGTGTCTGCCCTCGTCCGGATCCGTCCGGCGCTGCGCGACCCGTCCCTGCTGGCCGGCGATCGCCGCGACGAGATCGTGCAGGACATGGAGTTGTCCGAAACACTGCTCGGCCCAGGGGGCCAGCGCCTCGGATACCAGCCGGGACCCACCGACATCAATGCCGCCGAGGCAACCCGGTTGCTGGGCGACTTCACCATCGACCAGGGCGACCTCAACGCCATCGCCGACACCATCACCGGCATCCGGCGTCGCGGCAAACAGGTGGTGCTGGTCGAGCTACCCACGTCACCCCAGGCCATCGAGCTGCTGCCCGATGGTGCGGCCAGCCTCGACGACTACCGAAGTGCGCTCGCCGACCTGGCCACCGCCACCAACACCCAGGTCTTCCGGGCGGTCGGCCCCTTCACCGAAGACGACTTCGTCGACTACGTACACCTCACCGAGGAGGCGGCCGAATCGGTCACCGGCCAAGTGGCTGCCGCCCTGCCCACCCTCGAGTTGGCTGACGCCGCCGCAATCTTCAACGACGGATCGGGATTACCCCGAGTCATCGACCAGGTCGACAACGACACGCTGAGAACCCAGCTGGTTGCTCTCAACAACGACCTCGACGCCATGGACGTCAGCTGCAACGATCCCACCCGCTGGATGGAACGGGCGCTCGACGTGGTGGACGGCATGGCGCAGATCTCGGCCACCGTCGAGCGAGGAGAGACAGAGGACGACATCCGCTTCCGGTCGAGCGCGCTGGCCCGACAGATCTCCAGTTCCATCGGCGGTCGAACGCTCCTGCAGTCGGGGTGCGAGTCCGGCCCCGTAGTCGGCGCTCCGCCGGCGCTGCGCGACTTCGAGACCCGGACGGCACGGCTGGTGGCCGGCTACGAACGCCTCGACGGTGCCCTGTCGCCGCCCGGCCCGACACCACGAAGCAAGCTGTGGATGCACTCCGACCAGGTGTTCCATCTCGAAGGGTTACGCGACGATGCGCTCGCCGGCGAGGGGGTCGAAGTGGCCTTCTTCGGGTCGGCCGAGGCGCGCAGCGGCATCGACCCCACCCTCTTCACCGAGCTCACCGGGCGAACCTCGGCCAACCTGGGGATGAACCGGGCCACCGCCGAGATCGCCATCTTGTGGATCCGCGACGCCATTGAAGTGGCCCGGCCCGACGTGATCGTGTGGGCCATCTCACCATCGGAGCTGATCGCCACCTGCGGTCTCGAGGTTCGCCGGACCTTCTACACCACACCGGCCGATGTACGGGCCGAGCTCTTCACCAACCTGTCGTGGAAGCCACCCGGCTCCGAGTTCGACCGCATCCTGGGTCCGGCCGATCGCAGCCTGTACGAGATCGCACCCACCTACCAACGGGCCTTCGCCACCTTCGAGCCAGGCAGCCGGGGCACTCTGGTCGGCAACACCGGCACCGACCAAGCGGCACTGGAGCTCGAGTCTCAGACCTACGGCGAACGCGTCCGCCAGGGGCTCGATTGTGGTGAGCGGTTCAATCAGATGACCGACGACGTGCGGTCGCTGGTCAACAGTGGCGTGCCCGTGGTCATCGTGGGCCTTCCCACGTCACCGGCTCTGACCGAGCTGCACCCGAGCGGCACCGACGGGGTGATGGCCCTGTTCAACCAGAACATCCAACCCCTCGTCTCCGCCGGCGCCGAGTACATCGATCTCACCGATGGTTTCACCACCGAGGACTTCTCCACCTCGGTGCAACTCACCACCGAGGGCCGGACCAAGATCACCGAGCGGTTGGCCGACCAGCTCAACTGACCCCGTCGAGCACCTCATCGAGAATCGACAGGAACCGATCGCGGTAGGCGTCCAGCGAGTGGTTCCGCTCGACGTAGCGCCGACCGGCCTCCCCCTGGCGGCTGCGTTCCACCGGATCCTCGGCCATGACCATGAGGGCATCGGCCAGGGCGCCGGCCTGGCCGATCGGCACGCTGGAACCACATCCGGCGGCGCGCACCAGCTCACCGGAACCACCGGCCTCGGTGGTCACGCACGGCAGCGACGCGGCCATGGCTTCGAGCAGCACGCCGGGAAGTCCCTCGTCGAACGAGGCCAGGGCGAACACGTCGGCTTCGGCCAGGAAAGGAACCACGTCGTCGTGCCATCCGGCCAGCGTCAGCGGCACTCCGACCGATTCGGCCGCGGCGGCGATCTCGTCGCGATAGGCGACAGAGTCCGCTCCCGACGTCCCGCCCACCACGGCGAGGGTGCATGGCTGTCCTGACCGGGCCACCGAACCGAGGGCCTCGATCAGCACATGCAGCCCTTTGCGGCGGGTGACCGACCCAATGGTGATCACCCGCAGGGGCGCCTCCGATTCGGGGGACGCGGCCGATCGATCGGGCCGTTCCACGCGGTACCGGTCGAGGTCTCGACCCGAGGGCAGCGCCCGGACCCGTCGGGCGAACACCCGCAACACTCCGGCCGGAAACGTCTGGGCCGCGCCAGGGGCAATCAACAGGATCCGGTCGCTCACGGCGGCGGCCAACCCGGCAAACACTCCGAACGGCGTGGAGTTCTGGGCGAACAACAGCACCTTGGGGCCTCGGCGTCGGGCCGCCAACCGGGTCAGATGCATGGCCGAACGAACCGACCCGGCCACCACTGCGTCGGCCGGCTTCGAGGTGGCCAGGGCCGAGTCGACCTTGCCGGCATAGCTGATCCAGGCTCGGAGGCTGCGATACCGGTTGGCCGCTCCACCCCGGATGGTCCCACGCTCGAAGGTGCGTAGCTGAGGGGGGGCCGCAATGATCTCCACCGACAACCCGCGGGCCCGGGCCGCGTCGGACAGCTGACCTTCCGCGGAGGTGGCCACCCGGCAGGTATGGCCCTGCTCGGCACACAACTCGGCCAGCAGCAGCAGGTTCTCCTGCGCGCCGTACACCTCGTGGTAGCGGTCATCGAAGAACACCAACGATCGCAGGGGGCCGGTCACGGCGTTGACGGTACCGGGCATCGGTCACCTCGACGCTCCATCGCCCATCGCCCGATGGCACGCGGGCGCCGCTCACCCGAACGCCCGTTGTTCGAGGCTGCTGCGGGCGTTCTACCCTGTGAGAGGCCCGCTCTGTGCCGGCACCACCGATCCCGATCCACCGGCCGGGAGGCCCAGTCCGTCCATGATCAGACCCATCGCCTCGTTCGGGCACTGCGTCGATGTCGACTGACGACCGCTCGTTCAAAGTCCTCCAGGTCCACAACCGACCGCGCCAGCCGGGCGGTGCCGACCGTATGGTCGACCAGGAACGTGACGTGCTGGTCGAGCATGGTCACCAGGTCGAGCAGTGGCTGCTGAACAGCCAGTCACTCAACGGGGTACGCGCCGGTCTGGCGGCCATCTGGAATCCATCCGCTCGGCGCAGCCTGCGTCGGGCGGTGCACGCCTTCGAACCCGACGTGGTGCACCTGCACACCCCGTTCCCGTTCCTCTCGGCCTCGATCTTCGAAGCCTTCGACGACCTTCCGGTCGTCCACACGGTGCACAGCTACCGGTGGTCGTGCATCGCCGGCACGCACTATCGCGATGGCGAGACCTGCGACGACTGTGTTGGTCGACGGCTCCCGACACCGGCGGCTCGCCATCGGTGTTATCAGGACAGCCTGATCCCCAGCCTGGCCATGGCCACCGGTCTCACCGTCCACCGAGCCAAGGGGTCCCTCGACCGCATCGACCGAGTGGTGACGTTCAGCCCGTCGACCGCCGAGCAGTTGGTTCGTACCGCGGTGGCCCCTGAGAAGATCGCGATCGTCGCCAACTTCGTCGAGGACCCGGGGCCGCCCACCGACCACGACGACGGCTACGCCCTCTTCCTGGGTCGACTCACCCCGGAGAAGGGCATCGTCACCCTGGTGCAGGCCTGGACCCAGCATCGTCGCAGCGACGGACTCCGGCTCACCATCGTGGGTGACGGGCCACTCGGGAGCTGGGTCCGGTCCATCGCATCACACCACAACGAGATCGAGTTCCTCGGCTGGCGCGATCGCGAGTACGTGGGCGATCTCCTGCGCCGGGCGTCGTGTCTGGTCTTTCCGAGCGAGTGGTACGAGGGAATGCCACTCTCGATCCTGGAGGCCTTCGCCTGTGGTGTGCCGGTGCTGGTCTCCGACGTGGGCAACTACTGGCGCATGGTCGAACCCGGACAGACGGGACACGTCTTCCGATCCCAGGATCCGGCCGACCTGGCCCATCTGGTCGACGACCTGGCCACCAACCCCGAGGTGCTCACCAAGATGCGGGTCCAGTGCCGCGATGCGTACGAGGCCCGTCACACCCCGGCCATCGGTTACCAGCGCCTCTACGATCTGTACTGCTCTGTCGTCGACGAACGTCGCCAGTCGACCCCGAGCTGATCGGGGCCTGATCGTCGCTCAGCCCGGCGATTGGTCGACCAGTTGGTGCCAGTCGGCCACCAGTCGAGCGACGGAGCGGTCGGCCTCGTGCAGATCGAGGAAACGCCGGCGGGCCGCCTCACCCAGCCGGCGTCGGAGCGCAGCATCGGCGATCAAGCGATCGATGGCGCGGGCAACGCCGGTGTCGGTGTCGGCCACCAGGCCGGTGTGTTCGTGATCGACCACCTCACCCACCCCACCGACATCGGTGACGACGGCCGGCAAGGCGAAAGCGGCAGCCTCGATCGCCACCATCGACGACTGGTCGAAGCGGGTTGGATGGACCAAGAGGTCGGCCGCCGGGAAGAAGCGGGTTCGGACCGACTCGTTGTCGACTCCGTGGTGCACGAACACGCCGGGCGGCAGGCCGTCGCGGGGTGCGGTGTCGGACACCACGTGCAGCTCGGCGACCGCCGCCCACCGCTCGGCGAACGTGCGGAGCAGCCATGGTCCACCCTTGCGTTCGAAATCACCGGCCACGCACAACAGCTGCACCGGACGGTCACCGGCGCCCTCTCGCCTGGTACTCGCCTGTTCGAGGAGGCCGGTATCGATGTCGGCGATCGGATACGGGCGCACCCGGATCCGACCGCCGGTCACCCCGTAGTCGCCGGCCACCGAGTCCGCCGCCCACTGGCTCACACAGTTGACGAGGTCGGCTCGGCGCAGCACTCGTCGTTCGTCGCGCCACGCCAGCCGGCCCACACCGGCGCCGACCCCTTTGGCCCGATCGGACTGGCGCGCCGTGCCGTCGAGCAGGACACTCAACGAGATGTCGTCGCCCATCACACCCGGCCACAGCAGCGGGCGGGCCATCAGATGCCCGGCGGCATGGACCACGTCGGGCCGTCCACCCCGCAGGTTGGCCCGTAGATCACCGGCCAATCGAACGTCGCGCACCAGACGGGTGGCCTCCCGATGTCGGGGTGCGGTGGCTCGCCCCTGACCGGCCCCGCTGGCGGCCCGACCCCCCACGGACACCACCACCTCCACATCGTCGCGGCGTTCGAGGGCGGTGGTGAGGGTGGCGGCGTAGGTCCGCCAACCGAGATTCTGGCCCAGCAGCAACAGCACCCGCAGCGTCATCGGGACCCGTCCATGCAGTTGCGGCCCACCGACGCCACCACCGACTCGAAGGCCGCCGGCGTGTGGGCCGACTCGGCGTAGCCCAGCCCGGCCCGCCGAAGCCGCCGGCGCAGGTCGTCGTCGTCGAGCACCCGTCGACACTGGTCGGCGAACCTGCTGGGGTCGTCAGCGACCAGCAGTTCACGGTCGTGGGCCACCGCCAGTCCGTCACAGCCGAGGCTGGTGCTCACCACCGGCACTCCTCGGGCGAACGACTCGATGATCTTCAGTCGCGTTCCCGTACCCGACCGTATGGGGGCCACCATCGCCGACGCCCGTTCCCAAACCGGGGTCAGGTCATCGACGAAACCAAGGATCTCGACACCATCACGATCACCGAACTCATCGAGGGCGCCGTCGTGGCGGCCGACCAGCAACAGACGGACACCGGGATGGGTCCTCACCAGACCGGGCAGCACCTCGTCGATCAGCCACCGAGCCGCCTCGTGATTGGGCTGATAGGTGAAGCGACCCACGAGCAGGAGTGTCGGCGGACCGTCGGCGGCCTGGACCGGTGCCACATCGACCGCGTTGGGCAGCACGGCACAGGGTGTTCCCTCCACCGACGCCGCCTCGGCCGGATTGGACAACACGACCGCATCGGCCGCTGCGATCACGCGGTCTTGGAGGCGCTCCCACATGCGACGCTGGTGGGCCACCAGCGGCCCCGAACCGTGGAACTTGCCTGCTTCCAGGTCGACCATGTCGACCACCAGCGGCCCACCGGGAACATGAAGGCCGGCGCCGACGAGGTCCGGTTGCATGACCCAGACCAGGTCGGCGTGTTCGACCGACGCCAGCAACGGACGGGCCGGGGACCAGTCACGCGCGGCGACCCGGGCAGGTAGCCGGGGGTGAACCCGGCTGGTGGCTCGGCGGAGCGGCGTTCGCGGGGTGACGGCGATGTGGTCCCCCCGGCGACCACCGTCCGTGGTGATTTCGATCAACGTGATCGAGCCGAGCGAGGCCAACCCCCGGGCGGTGAGATGGGCCCGCCACCGGAGGCCGTCGACGGGTCGGTCGACCTCCACTGGTGAGACGAAAACCACCTTCTTCATGGTGCTACCGACCCCGTTCGACTCTCCCGCTCCGGACCGCACCGACACTGGTCCGTGGCTCGAACCCGGCATCGAGTGGGCCGTTGGATCCGAGTTCTCACCCGTTCAGGCTTGCGTCGACCGTGCCAACTTGTCACACTCCGTAGCTGGCGGTGGCGCATTGCGCACCGCCATTGTCCTTGTAGCAGTTCCATCCGGGGTACCAACAGGTGTCGGCTACTGCAGAGCCCAGACAACGCCACGCCCAACCGAGGCGTCGACGCGTGCTGGGTCGAACCCACACTCAGTCGACCTGGAGTGCCCAGGTGCCACGGACGATCTATGCCCGCTCGGGCAAACGGATCTTCGATCTCACCGCGACGTTCTCGTTGATGGTGGTGCTGGCCCCCCTGTACGGAACGGTGTGGCTGTTGGTGCGCCTGCGGCTGGGGCGGCCCGTCTACTTCACCCAGGATCGGGTCGGTCGCGACGGCCAGCGGTTCACGATGCACAAGTTCCGCACCATGAAACCCGATCGGCGTCGCACGACCCAGATCGAGTACGACGGTGTCGACCGACGCCGCTACGACAAGGACCCGGGCGATCCCCGGCACACCACACTCGGTCGCCGTTTGCGGCGCTCGAGCCTCGACGAGCTCCCGCAGCTGGTGCACGTGCTTCGGGGCGAGATGAGCCTCGTCGGGCCCCGGCCCGAGATCTGGTCGACCGCGATCCGCGACGGACAACTGGGCCACAGCCGAGAGCGGGTTCGACCCGGCGTCACCGGACTGTGGCAGGTCAACAGCCGCGACAGCGACGACCTCGAGGGGCGACTGCACCTCGACGACGACTACATCAGGACCATGACCTTCCGCGGTGATCTGCGGATCCTGTGCAAGACGGTGAGCGTGGTGTTCGCCCGCACCGGTCACTGACCGTCGGCGCGCCGTCCCGATCCAACACCTCCCCCACCCGTCGGGTCGTCGCAGCGGGTACCGACCCATCACCGGGGGGGCGATGGTGGTCACGCTCTCCAGCGGGGTAGCGGTCGCCCCAAGAGCTCCTCGACCACGGCCACATCGTCGGCGAACTCCGGCTCGAGCGATCGCTGAAGCTCGGGATCGAGCTCGGGTCGGTCGAGATTCGAGGTGCGGACCTTCTCGCGGAATCGTTCCGACGTCATCCGTTTGACCACCGGTTGCAGCCACGACGCCCGGGCCCGCTGGATGGTTCCGTGCAGCAGTGAACTCTTGGGTACACCCCCTGTGTTCACCTCACCCTGCTCGCCGAGCGCAGGAGCAGGATCGAGATCGAGCCACTCGCACAGGCGGGTCAGCAGGTCGTCGCGATCGCGACGGAACTCCTCGTGGGTGAACACGAACAACGCATCCCGACCGAAGGCATCAACGAAGGCCTCCAGCTGTGGCCCGTAGTGGCTCATGGCCTTGTACTGCCAGAGGTGATGCCACCCCTCTTCACGGCGCCGGTCCTCGTCGGCCAGGGCCTCGGCGAAGGTGGTTTGCGTCTCGTGCCCGCGAGAGACCAGGTAGAGGTAGCTGGAGAAGGCCCGCATCACCGGCTCGCGCAACGAGACCACCATGCGGACATCGGGACCGACGAACTTGCTGATGTTGGGAATCGACCGCTCGTGGTAGAAGAGCGTCGAGACCGACCCGTCACACCGGTAGCGCTGGGACTGACCTCGAGCGCACAGGTCCCGCCAGTCATCGGCATCGGTGAGGGCGACGTCGTTGATCATCTGCTGATCACCGGGCCCGGTGAAGTGCACCGACTGGCCGGCGAACGACAAGAAGTGTGGTTCCTTGGGTTTGGTGAGGAAGATCTCGGGATGGCGGGCCAGCATCCGACACAGCGCCGTGGTTCCGGCCCGCGCCGCCCCGATGACGAGGAGATCAGGACCGTGGAGCTCAGCCATCGACGAGTTCCCGGGGTGCGGGTTGGGCCCACATGATCAGGCCGCTTCCTGGAGCTGATCGAGGAACCGTTCGAACCTGACGGCGAACTGCCCGATGGCGAAGTTGCCCTCGACATGGCGCCGCGCGGCGACACCCAGCCGGGCGCGCAGCTCCGGGTCACGCCCCAGCTGTTCGAGACGTTCGGCGAACGCCGCCACGTCGCCCACCTCGGTGGCCCGACCACAACCGGCCTGCTCGATCAGCTCGCCGGCTCCACCCACGTCGGTGGTGACACAGGGCAGACCCATGGCCATTGCTTCGAGCAGGACGCCGGGCAGCCCTTCGTCGGCCGACGCCAGCCCGAAGATGTCGGCATCGGCCAGAAACGGCACGACGTCGTCCTGCCATCCCGCGAATCGAACCGGGAACGACACCTCGCGGGCCTGAGCTTCGAGTTCGGCCAGATGGTGCTCAGATTCGTCACCACTGGTGCCACCGACCACCACCAGCTCCATGGCGCATCCCCGTTGGTTGACGATCTCCACGGCGCGCAGGAGCCGATCGACCCCCTTGCGAGGAGTGATCGAACACACGGTCAGAAGGGTGACCGGACCGTCCTGGACCTCGAAGTGCCCGGGGTCGGCCGCCTGATAGGCGAACCGGCGGAGGTTGCGGCCCGATGGGAGCTTGGCGAACTTGCGACGGAACACCGCGCGCGACCACCGGGGGAATGTGCTCCGGGCGCCGTCGGCGATGAGCAGGATCCGGCTGCTGATCATGGCGGCCAGGGCGGCGTACACCCCCATGGGGGTGGAGTTCTGCGCGTACAACAACACCTTGCGGCGACGGCGCAGGCCGGTGACCACCAGCAGCAGGGACGCTCGCACCGACGAACACATGCACACATCGACCCCTTCGTCCTCGAAGAAGGCATCGAGCTGTCGCGAGTACCGAAGCAGAGCCCGACTGTTGCGCAGCCGATCCACCCCCCGGTCATACATCAACGCCTTGTCGAAACGGCGTAACCGTTCGGGCGCCATCAACACCGCCGTGGGCAGCCCGCGAGACCGGGCGTCGGCGGCCAGTGGCCCCTCGGCAGTGGTGACGAAACGGGCGTCATGGTGGCGGCAACGCTCGGCCAACAAGAGAAGGTTCTCCTGCGCGCCGTAGACCTCGTAGTACCGGTCGTCGAAGAATGCGACCCTGAGTCCTCGGTCGGGGCCCGGCGTGCCCGCTGGGGTCACTCGGATCGGCGCGAGGCCTGGCGGCTCACCGCCAACTGATAGATCCGACCGAGAAGCTCGGCGTACTCGTCGGGTTCGACCTCGAGGTCGAGAGCGTCACCCGGCGGCGGCACCCCTTCACGAATGGCCTTGACCACCAGTTCGAGATGATCGGCAACGTCTTCGGGCCGCTGACCCAGCAACAGTCCCTCGGCCTGGCGCAGGGCGGCGATCTCGCGGGCGATCACCGGCAGACCCATGGCCGCCGCCTCGAGGACGGTGAGCGGGAACCCCTCCCAGGCCGCAGTGTGCAGGTACACATCGCTGGTGGACAGCCGATCGAGGACGTCGCTGCGGTCGATCCATCCGGTGACCGACACACCGGCTGCGGTGAGCTCATCGGCCAACTCGTCGTCGCCGCCGCCGACCCACCGCCAGCGAACGCCGCGCAGCGACCGGTGTTTGGCCGACTCACGCACCACCTCGACGAAGAAGTCCGAACCCTTCTGGGAACCGAGCCGACCGCTGCCCACGATGACCGGATCGCTGACCGGTGCGGTCTCGCGATCCTCGCGAAGAGCATGCATCTGCGCCGAAGCCCGGTGGGGCAACACGTAGGGGAGATGGATGACGTCGGGCTGTGCCCCGAAGGTGGGGAACTGGCCGGCGGCGGCCATCTCGTGATGGCTGCAGGTGGCGAAGACGTCGGTGCGCGAAGCCAACATGACCTCGGCCACCCGAAAGGTGGATCGAGTGGGCATCGAGATGTCGAGGCGTTCGAAGGAGAAGCAGTGCGGCGTGAACACCACCGGCACACCTCGGGGCATGGCCAGGCGACCGAGAATTCCGGCCCAGGACGAATGCAGGTGCACCACGTCGGGTTCTTCGTCGCGAATGGCGGTGCGAATGGCTCTGGCCAGGCCGACCTTGTCGCCCGGTAGATCGTGGAGCGTGAAGCTGTCGAAGCGCTCGGCCACCTGGATTCCGGGCCGCCGGAACCCGTACACGACATGGGAGAGGTGGGTCGGGGAGTGATCGATGTATCCCTCAATGGCGGTAGCGACGCCGGCGCTGAACGACTCCGCTACATGCAGCACTCTCAGACTCACATGACCCCCTTTCCTGGTTGTACCCGTCAGGGCCGGTAATAGCCACCCGAGTAGCCGTAACTGCGCTCGGACCGGGCGTCGGAGAGAACCGAACCGGCCATCACACAGCGGGCCCGCTCGAGTGAAGTGAGTGCAGTGGTCAGCTGAGCCGAGGTGGTGTTGTCACGCCGAGCCACGATGACGGTCATGGCGCACCCGGCCGAGGCCAGCACACCGTCGGTCACCGGCAGCACCGGTGACGTGTCGACGATGATCAGATCGAACTTCTCCTCCATCTCCTGGATGAGTGTCGGCCACCGTTCGGCCACGAACAGGTCGGCGGACACCGCCGTGCCGTCGGTGCCCGGTCCCAAGAAGGCCACCGGCTCCTCGCCGGCCACCCAGGCCTCCTGGAGCACAACCGTGTCGCCGTAGGAGAGGTACTCACGCAACCCCGACTCGTTGGGGTCGAGGCCGAGTCCCTCGGCCAGCTTGGGCCGGCGCAGGTCGGCGTCGATGAGCAGCACCCGCTGGCCGGTTCGTGCCGCCAGGAACGCCAACGTGACCGAGGTGGTCGACTTGCCCTCGGCCGCGTTGGGGCTGGTGATGGCCACGCTGCGAGCCTCGGCGTCACCGATGATGAACTGCAGCGAGCTGCGCAGGGCCCGGGCCGATTCGAGGAACAGACCCGACCGGGCGTGGGCCACGTGCACACCGAGCTCGGTTTCGGGCGGCGGCAAGGCCCCCAGCAGCGGCAACGTGGGCAACGCGTGTTCGAGGTCGCGTCGACTCTGGATGCGGTCGTCCATACCTTCGCGGGCGAAGGCACCGGCCAGGCCGACCACCAGGCCGGCGGCCGCCCCCAACAACAGGTTGCGCTGCCAGTTGGGTTCGTAGGGGCTGGACGCCGTTCGGGCCAACCGGGTGATCCGGGCGTTCGACGCGGCGATGTCTTCGCGCAGCTCGAATTCGGCCTTGTTGCTCTGGAGCTGGGCCTGCTCGTTGCGGATGGCCTGCACGCGAGGCGAGTTCTGGGTCTCGCCGCCGTCTATGAGCGCCAGCTCCTCGGCGGCCAGCTCGGCGAGGCGGTCGTCGAGGATCTGGATGACTTCTTCGTAGCTGCCGCCGGCAGTGGCCGCCTTCTGCTCCACGTAGGTGCGGGCGTACACGTTGGCTTTGGCGGCCGCGGCGTCGGCCACCCGGTCGGTGGCGGTGATGGTGAGAATGTCGGCCGTGTCACTGGGAGTGACCGAAACCACCACCGGGGATCCGTACTTCTTGTTGGCTTCTTCTCGCACCACATCGCTCTGGGCGAACTCGATCTCGTTCTCGAGCTGGCGTTCGATGACCTGGACCGATGTGCTCTGCTGGTCGAAGAAGGTGCTGGAGAGATCGGCGGTCACCAGCACTCGCACGCTGGACCGGTACTGCGGGGTGGTGCGGGCCGAGAAGATCGCTGCCGCGGCGACCGCGAGCGCGATGAACACTACGACGATCAGCCACCGTCGGCGAAGGATTGCGAGGTAGTCGCCGAGCCGAAGTTCGGACTCTTGACCGCCTGCGGTCTGGAGTGCACCCACAGGTACCCTTTTTCTGAATCGTTCCGGGACTTCGTGACTCTGGGACAGTACCGGACCACGCTGTGTGGCGAAAGTCTCCGTATTGGCTCAGGCCGGTACCACGATTGGTCGAATGGCCAAACAACGGTACTACCGACAAGTATCGGCATCAGCAGCACGAATGTGACGTCGCCCCCACCGGGCACGCCATGAGAAAGGGCCGACCGTGTCTGAGGGATCATCTCCACAGCGTCCCTTGATCCTCCACATCCACCTGTTCAAGAACGCCGGCACGTCGATCGAACGGGTGCTGCGCGACAACTTCGGGGAGGGCTGGAAGGCCTTCGACAAGGACGAGCTCGGCGCATCGGTCACCGACGACGATGTGGCCGCCATGAGAGCCGCCGAGCCGGGCATGGTGGCCCTGTCCACCCACCAGTTCACGCCGCCGCTGGGCGACTCCATCCCCGGGGGTGTGTACCCACTGTTGGCGCTGCGCAGCCCGCTCACCCGCCTCCGATCGGTCTACGAGTTCGATCGCAAACGGGGCCCGGTGACCCCGGCCGCCGAGATCGCCGGCGCCAACGAGTTCCCCGAATACGTCGACGAGATGATCCGCCTCAACCATCCGGCCGTGATCAACGCCCAGGTCCGCCAACTGAGCGGGGCCAAACGGATGCGGGCCGAGGGCAAGAAGGTGCCACCGGTCGAGGAGCTCATGCACCAGGCCTGGGATTTCGTCAGCTCCCTCCCCTACGTGGGACTGGTGGAGGCTTTCGACGACGCCCGAGCCGCCTGGCAACGTGACATCCAGCAGTTCTGGCCCGACTTCACGTTCTTCGCGGCACGCGAGAACGTCACCAAGGCGGCCGTTGCGTCGATGGTCGAGGAGAACAAGAATCTTCGTAAGGTTCTCGGGAACAAGCGGGCGATGGCCTTCAACATGGCCAACGCTCCCGAATGGAAGCTGTACCACCGTGCGGCCAGCAAACACGGCGCCTCTGTGCTGTCGTGATCGGCCACCGCAGCCGGCTTGAACTCACCCCGTTTCCCCTCCATCCTGGAAACGCGTTGACCACTCGGTGGTCACGTCCCCCACATCTCTGATGACAACCGCCTCATTCACGCTGCCTCGCGGCTCCAAGAAGCAACACTTCGTCCGGCAGATGGAGATCACCGGACATCTCGTCGGCCAGACGTTCAACGCCAAGTATCGGCGCGCCTCGTTGGGAGTGTTGTGGGTGTGGGCCGAACCATTCGCCCGGATGTTGGTGTTCGTCCTGGTCTTCGAGAAGGCGCTCGGGATCCGGGCCGGCGGGAACCAGACCGTCTACCTCTTCGTCGGCATCTTGTTCATCCGCGCCGCCACCCAGGGCCTCAACATGGCCACCACGTCACCCATGACCAATCAAGCGCTGGTGAACCTGGCCGGCGTCGATCGTCGCATCTTCCCCGTGGTGTCGGTCTGCAACGCATTCGTCGATCTGCTGTTGTCGATTCCCATCATCTTCTTGTTGTTGCTGGCCCAGGGACTCGGCATCCCGATGCACACGCTGGCGCTCAGCATCCCGATCATGGTGCTGTACTTCTTCATGATCCTCGGTGCCGGCTACATCCTGGCCGCCCTCAACATCAGGATTCGCGACATCACCCTGCTGGTCCAGACCGCCACCACGATGCTGTTCTACCTGAGTCCGGTCTTCTGGGGCCCCGAGAACATCGAGGGCACCGGATTCGAGTGGATCATCGACGTCAATCCCATCGCCGCCATCCTGATGTCGATGCGCGACGTCATGGCGTGGGGCGTCCTACCCGACTGGGGCTCACTGGCATACGCAACCGTCGTCACGGTCGGTTTGATGAGCCTGGGGTGGTGGCTCTATGGCCGGGCCCGGGGCACCATGGCGGACCACCTGTGACCACCAACCTCTCCTCCACCGACGAGTCGGGCCTCGCCGTCGAGTTGATCGACGTGCACAAACACTACGAACGCCTGGCCCACGGAGGTATCCCCCGGCTGCGCAACCTCGGTCGGGAAGGATCCAAAGCCGAACATTGGGTCATCAACGGCGTGAACCTCGACATTCCTCGGGGCGGCGCCACCGGCATCGTGGGACTCAACGGAGCCGGAAAGTCGACGCTGCTGCGCCTCATGTGCGGGGTGACGGTACCCAGCAAGGGTGAGGTGGTGTGCCACTACCCCAACCCGTGCCTGTTGGCCCTCGGTGTGGGGGTCCCCAATGTGTTGACCGGGCGCGAGTTCGCCACCACGCTCGGCATGTTGGCCGGGCTGGAGAAGTCCGAGGTGCTCGAGCGCATGCCGCAGATCAAGGAGTTCTCCGGCATCGGCGGAGCGTTCGACCAACCGGTCCGTACGTACAGCCAGGGCATGCGTATGCGGGTCGGGTTCGCCGCGGCCATGCACTGCGATCCCGAGTTCTTGTTGATCGACGAGGTCCTGGCCGTGGGCGACAAGGACTTCAAGGTGAAGTGCCTCAGCACCCTCGAGAAGGTCATCGCCACCGGATCCACGGTGATCTTCACCTCACACGGCGCCGCACCTGTGCGGCGACTGTGCGATCGGGCCATCTGGATCGAGGGTGGGCTGATCAAGATGGACGGGCCGGCCGACGACGTCATGGACGCCTATGAGGACCTCGACGAGAATCCGGACCTGCTGATCAACGACGACTGAGCGGGGACCACGATGACCGACGAGACGGCCCGGCCTCCCGAGGGGGATTGGTTGGGAACCCGGTTCCTCCACTTCGAACGGCGCGGCAGCCTCGCGGTCGTGACCGTCGACCGTCCCCACCGCCGCAACGCCATGACACCGTCGATGTACTTCGGAGTTCGCTACGCCGTTGATCACGTCAACCGCACCGACGAGCTGGCCGGCCTGGTCATCACCGGCACCGGCGACGTGTTCATTCCCGGTGGCGACATCGGCGGCGACGACGAGACACCGTGGGGCCAACTGGGCCTGTTGGGTATGGAGGTCACTCCGTTCGAGGCGGTGCGCAACTCCCGCAAGCCGGTCGTGTCGGCCGTCAACGGCATCTGCCAGGGCGGCGGGCTGCTCATCGCCATGCTGAGCGACGTCACCGTCGTCGCTCCGACGGCCACCTTCCGGGCACCGGAGACACTGCGCGGTATTGCCGACACCGGCTACGCCCAGTACCTGCCCGCACAGATCGGTATCCCCCGCGCCCGCGACATGCTGCTCACCGGGCGCACCATCGACGCCGCCACCGCCCTCGACTGGGGTTTGGCGACCAGGCTGGCGCAGACCGACGACGTCGTGGCCGAGGGGCTCGAGGTGCTCACCGAGGCCACCCGGGCCGCACCCGAGGCGCGGGTCACCGTGAAGCGGGAGATCAATCGTCAGTACGGCTACTACGACCGCGTGTCGATGGAGGCCGGGCTGTTCAATCCCGAATACGCCGAGGGATTCGCGGCCTTCAAGGAGCGTCGGGCACCGAACTGGATTCCCCCTGACCTGCGACCCGACGGTCGCCTCTGACGGATCAGTCCGAACACGATCCGTCGCGGTCGAACAACCGCAAATCCCCGCCATAGGCCCGGTAGAGGATGCAGTCGAGGGTGGCGCCGATCTCGGGTGCGAACTGCCCGTCGGCCACTATTTCCAGCTGCACTCCCTGCGTGTCGGCCAGGTAGAGATCTCCGCCTGGGAAACCGGCCAAGCCGGACAGCCCAGCCAGCGACCTGAAGGTGAACCATTGGCCGTCACCGCTGATACGAGGGTGGTCGGCGCTCTCGGGCAGGTTGCCACCCGACCCGTCGTGGCTGACCTGCACGGTGGACCCGTTGGTGTGGTCGTACACGAACGCCTGGCTGGGAGCGCCAGCCGGTCCGGCGCGGTACACCACCCGCTCGCCGGCGGCATCGATGTCGGGTTCAGAGATGTAGTAGCTGGAGTTGGTCTCGTTGACCCAGGTCTGCCAGCCGGCTCCACCCGGGGCCACGTCCCAGTCCCGCAGGAACACCCAGTTCCCGAGCTGGTACACCACCCGGTCGCCGTCGGCGTCGACCCTGGGGCGTGAATAGTGATTCCAGGTGGCGTCGGCGCCGCTGGAGTCGGTCGACACCGTCTCGGTGACACCGCTGACCCGGTTCCAACGGAAGACTCCTCGGTCGGTGCCCCCCGTGCAGCCCGAAGCCCACGGTCGCGTGAACACCACCACCGCTCCGTCGCCGGAGATCACCGGCGATGCTCCGTGCACGACGCTCGGTGAGCACCATGGACCGGACGCCGCGGTGAGGGTTCCCGTGACCATGTCCTTCACGTACACCGTTTCGTAGTAGTCGCCGCCGACCTGGCCCAGGGCCTCGAACACCACGTACCGCCCGTCATCGCTCACCGTGGCGCTGCGCACTGGTACCGCCAACTCGGCACCTGCGGTCGTGACTGAGGCGCGATCCAGAATCCCGGTTTGGGCGTCGTAGCGGTAGACGTCGTCGACCCCATTGGTGTCGCCCGCCACCAGGTTGGTGGCTGATGTGGCGAACGCGCTGTAGCGGCCGTCGGCCGACAGCCCGAAGTGGTCGGCCACGACACCATCGGCCGCCCCTCCGGGTGGGTCACTGATCACACTGTCGGTACCCACATCGACCTCGACGTGGTCACCGGCACCGATCGGATGGCCGAACAAGGCCTGGAGGTTGTCGATGACCCAGACCTGGCGGGGACCCGTCGGCGCCGTCGAGAGCATTCCCACCTCCACCAGCAACTCCGTCGGGGTCCACGAGAGCACACTCGTTGCCCCGACGCCGTCGCCCTGCACGCTGACGTACGCATCCGGTGGGAAGTCGGAGCCAAGCAGCTGAAGCTGTCGGGTCTTTCCCGCCACCAGCGACCCACGCACCTCCTCGATGCGTGGGGTTCGGGCCGCCCGGACGGCGATGTCGGTGACGCCGTTGATGTCATCGGCCAAGAGATTGGTGGCCGCCGTCTCGAATCCCACGGCCGAGCCGTCGTCGCTGAGCGACGGCTGGAGTGAGTTTCCGTTGCCTTCGATCACCCCGCCGAGGAAGTCTGTCGCCACCGAGACCCGTTCGACCGAATCCTCCTGCCACACGAAGACGTCGAGCACTCCGTTGGAGTCGGCTGGGTCGATGTCGCCGGCCGAGGACCGGAACGCCACCCGGGCCCCGTCGCCGCTGATGCTGGCGTAGGTACTCGAACCGCCGGCCCCTGCGCCCGACGGCGTCACCGAGGCCTGCACCGTCGCGGCCGAGACCATGTCGCGACGGAACACGTCGTAGAAGCTGTCGGTATCGGTCGGTGCCATGTTGGTGGCCTGAGACTGGTAGGTCACATGACGGCCGTCGGCCGACACATCCGGGGTCCGACTCGGGCCGTTCGCCACCCCGCCGCCATCGGGGACCGAGGCGAGCACGTTGCGATCGCTGACCCGCTCCCACCAGAAGACATCGGTGGCCGCGTTGGTGTCACCCGCAACCACGTTGCTGGCATCGGACTGGTACACCACGGTCGACCCGTCGGCCGAGATCACCGGTGCGTAGCTGCCACCGTTGGCTGGGAACCCGACCGGCTCGTGACTCACCAGCGTGGGCAAGCCGGTCGTTCGATCGACAACGAACACATCCGACGAGTTGTTGTTGTCGATGAACACCACGTTCGACGCCGAGGAGTAGAACGCCACGTATCTGCCGTCGTCGGAGATCGACCCGGCGTAGGAGTGACCGTTGGTCTCGGCGCCGAAGATGCCGGAGTTGACTCGCTCGGTCGTGCCGGCTTGGCGATCGCGGACGAACACGTCGTAGAACCCGTTGGTGTCACCGGCCACCAGATCGGTGGACGACGACGAGAAGACCACGAACCGGCCGTCGGCGGAGATGTCGGCACCGAAACTCTCCCCGTCGCCGGGGACCGAGGAGGGATTCACCGAGATCGCCTCGGTGCTCATCGACTGGTGGTCGCGAAGGAAGATGTCCTTCTTGCCGTTGGTGTCGCCCGCGACAATACCGGGATCAGCCGATTCGAAGACCGCGTAGCGTCCGTCGCCCGACAATTCGGGGTTGCGGGCATCGACAGTGAAGGGATCCCCCGAACCGTCGGTGCTGGTCCGGGCCAACAACGCACAACCCGAACCCAGGATCACCACGGTGAACACAACCAACACGAACCGAAACCGAGCTACCGAAGTCGAAGACACCGAGGGTCCTTTCACCGCGAACACCTCCCACCCTCGCCCGCAACGATCCAGCCGTCATCGGTAGTACTACGTAGGTCAGACAGGCACGCTGCCGCCGACCTCGATGCGGCGAACCTCGCGCTCCTGGGGAAAGTGGTCACTCACCCCACGATGGTTGGTGGTGCGCTCGTCCCAGATGACGACGTCACCCTCGTGCCACCGCCACCGCAGGTGGAACCGATGTTGATCGAGATGACCGGCCAGGAAGCCGAGCAGGTTGTCGCTCTCGGCCGCCGTGAGGCCCTCGACGTAGCGCATGAAGTTCCCAGCCAGGAACAGGGCCCGGGCGCCCGTGTCGGGGTGGGTTCTGACCAGCGGGTGGTGGACCGGCGGGAAGCCGGCCTGCAGCTTGGGCCCGATCTCGAGCGCCTCGAACTGCTCTGCGCCCATCTTCTCGCGCACACTTTCGATGAAGGTCGAGTTGTCGTGGACCACGACGAGGTCGTCGATGAATCGGCGCATGGTGTCCGACAGGTCACGGTACGCAGCCGTCAACGACGCCCACATCGTGTCGCCCCCCGATTCGGGCACCGTCACGGCCCGCAACACGGCGTAATCGGGCGGTTCGGCCGTCCAGGTCACATCGGTGTGCCAACCGTCGGTGGCCGGTGGGCTCTCGGCTGAGTCGCGAATGGCCGTCAGCGTCGGTGGCGCGTCGTCATCGACGCCGCCCAACACGCTGGCGAAAGCGAACCCTCGGAGTGGTCCGAGTTGAGCGCCCAGGGTCAGTTGTTCGTCGTCGTCGAGATGCTGACCCGGTAGGAACACCACCTCGTAGGTGTGAATGTGCTCCCGCAGGGTTTCGATGCCGGCCTCATCGAGATCGCGCACGTCGATCCCGTCGAGGACCGCACCCAACGAACCGGCGACCGGTTCGACGCGAAACACCATCCCGTCAGCATGTCCGACCGCGACGCGGAGGTCGAGTCGGGTTCCCGCGGGCGAGGATCAGCCCAGGATCCACTTCCGGCTGGGATCGTCCTCGATGTCGTCGGAGAAGAATTCGGTGTGCTCGTCGAGACGGTCAGCCTCGACATCGTCGAGATCGGCGAGAGGAGTGAACCCCTCCACCGGGGTGGCCTCGGCCACCGCCTCGGAATCCACGTCCACGCCATCACCATCGGTGTCGTCGGCCAGCGGGCGATCGCGCGCCTCCAACAGCTGTTGGCCGGCCTCGACCGGGCCGTCGGCCACCGCCATCAGGTAGGCACCGGCTCCTCGGAGCCGCTCCACCAGTTCGTTGCGGGTGACATCGAGAGCTGAGCGCTCGGTCGCGGTGTGACGCTGCAGGGCAGCCACCATCTCCAGCTCGGCTTCGATTCGAGCCTGCTCACGACTCATTGCGTCGCGGGCATCGGCCTGGGCCACGACCACGCGTTCGTGGGCTTCCGCCTCGGCGGCGGCGAGGATCTCCGCCGAACGACGGTCGGCGATCTCCAGAACATCAGCCGCGTGAGCCTCGGCCTCGGCCACGGCGGACGCCGCGGTCACGGTGGCCTCGGCCATCACTTCCTCGGCGGCGGTGACCGCTATGTCGATGGTGCGACTGAAGGAGCGATTCTCGGACTCGAGGCGTTGCAGCTCGCTCTGCTGTTGCCCCAGCCGGCTGGCCATGGTCTGCAGCCGTGACCGGGTGGCGTCGACGAAGGCGTCGACCTCCTCGCGGTCGTACCCGCGCCGGGCCGAACGTTGTGGGGCTTCGATCATGAGATCCGCTTCTGAGATGATCTCGGAGTCCAAGGGGAACACCTCCAGGTGCCTCGTTGCAGGCATCCATCGGCGCGCTGATGGCCGAGGTGAGGGTTCGCCGCCGATGATTTGCGAGGAGGGTGAGATGGCCGAGGCGAGGCCTGACCTGGTCTGGTACGTGGCCTACGGATCCAACCTGGCCCACGAACGGCTGCAGTGTTATCTGGACGGGAGCCGGCCGGCCGGAGCGTCACGGGCGATGCGCGGCGCGCGGGATCCATCGCCCCCCGGAGACATCGAACCGTGTGTCATACCAGGCCGCCTGCGCTTCGCCCGCCACAGTCGAACGTGGAACGGCGGTGTTGCCTTCTTCGACCCCGAGGCCGACGGTGAGGTCTGGGCTCGGCGCTATCTGGTCACCTGGTCTCAGTTCGAGGACATCTTCGCCCAGGAGAATGGCCAGGAGACCAGGCCCGTGTTGCTCGGCGAGCCCGTTCCCCACTCCTCGGGCTGGTACCGCCGGCTGGTCCGGCTGAATCCGTGGCAGGGCCACCCGAGTGTCACGTTCACCGATCACGACGAGCATCCGCCGACGAGCCCCTCCGCGGACTATCTGCGGTGGGTGCTGACCGGGCTGGTCGACCATCGAGACCACTCCCTCGATGCGGTGGCCGACTACCTCCTGGCCGCACCGGGCATGACACCGGCCTGGACCCGACATGACCTGGTGACTCTGCTTCCCGACCGGTAGGGCTGATGCCCGGGGCCGACCCGATCGCTCAATTCAGGCCTCGTCGCACCGACGGGTGTACGCATGAGCATCTCGCTTCGTACCCGGAGCTCCAGCCGTCGCCAGCACTCCCAACCCGACGCTGACCACGACCTCGTCGAGCGCCAGCTGACCGCCGACCCGGTCGACGACTTCTGGAGCCCTTACCTCACCGCCGCCGAGGCTGCGTTGCGTGTTCCCGGGCTGGTCACTGCCACCTCGGCAGCCACCGAGACCACGGAACCAGACACCGAAACTGACGAGATCCCCTCCGAAGAACGCGTCGTCGAGAGCGACGAAGACACCCCCGACCCGCTCGACGAGGCGTTCCAGAACATCGACGATCCCTGGGCGATCGCCCCCTCCACCGCAGTCGAGACCGAGGTCGACCACCCCGAGGTCGACCCGACCGATGGGTCCGACGTCGACGATCCCTGGGCCGATGCCGTGTCCGCCGTGCTGGAGTCAGCGGCCGCCGGAGCAGCTGCGACGACGGTCACCGGAGTCGACGACGAGACCCGACCAGGCGGCGTGGACGAGTTCGCCGACGAGCTCACCGACGACCCCGATGAGACGGTGGCCCTGCTCCCGTCTCCGCCCCCACCCCTCAGTGAGATCCTGCCGCCCGGAACCAGCCTCGACGATCTGACCGACAGCAGCCCGGCCGACACCGACGTCGACACCAGCCTGTTGCCCCCACCCCCCGCCGACCTACTGGACGAGCCGGGCGACACCAACGTCGATGAGATGACCGACACCGAGGACTCCCCGTTCTTCGTGACGCCGGAGCCCGAGCCGATCCCCCCCGTCGACGCATCCCTCCCCCTCGCCGAGCCAGTGGTCGATCCGGGCCCCGACTATCCGTTCATCGTCACCCCCGAACCCGAACCCATCCCCAGCGTCGAAGGGGCACTGGCCGAACCGCTGACCGATCCGGAACCCGACCACCCCTTCATCGTCACCCCCGAACCCGAACCCATCCCCAACGTCGAGTCCAGCAGCGCACCCATCGTCGACCCCGGACCCGACCACCCCTACTTCGTCACCCCCGAACCCGAACCCATCCCCAACGTCGAAGCATCGACACCGAGCGCTCCCAGTGTGTTGCCGCCCGCCCCGGAGACCCCGGAGGGCGAACGTATGGAGTGGACGCTGCGCGGATCGGACACGCCGTCGGTCCTGCCGGCTCCGCCGCCGCCCCCATCGGCCGATCCGATCTTCGCCAGTCCCGAACCGGCCACCACCACAGCGGTCGAGGACGAGATGTTGGCCCCGGTGCTCGAAACCAGCAGCGAGTGCCCGTCGTGTGGCTCCCACGCCAAGATCGACCTGGTTGATCGGCGCCGCGGCATCCAGCACCTCAGCTGCACGTCGTGTTACCGCATGTGGCAGGCCTGGATCAGCGAGTGACCCACCGGCGGCTGGTGACGCCGCAAGGGCCACTCCATCACTGGCCGAACATCATGAGCCACTGCTCTTCGGAGCGGGGCTTGAAGACGAAGTTGTGCTGGCGCGTGTCGCCCATCGACGCCGAAGGCGCGGGCGAGTACAGGTGACCGGGGAAGAGCACGGCATCGTCGGGGATCTTGGCCAGCTTGGTGGTGATGCTCTCATAGAGCGCTCGAGGATCGCCGCCCGGTAGATCGGTGCGGCCGCACCCCTCGAGGAACAAGGTGTCGCCGGCCACCAACCGATTGTCGACGAAGAAACACTGGCTACCCGGCGTGTGACCGGGAGTGTGGATGAGCTCGATGTCGATGGCGCCCACACGAAGTGTCTCGCCCGACGAGTGCGACACGATGTCGGCGGCGGCCACCCCGGTGACCTTCTCGACACCGAGGGCCTCTTCGGCTTGCACGTGCACGGGCACCGAGCTGTGCTCGAGCATCTCGGCCACACCGGCGATCTCGTAGCCCATCATGTCGCCCCCCACGTGATCGGGGTGGTAATGCGTGGCCAGGATGCCGGTGAGGCGCATGTCGTCGGCGTCGAGGACATCGACGATCCCGGCCGGGTCGTAGGCCGGGTCGATCACCACGGCCTCGCCCGTTTGCCGGTCGCCGACCAGGTAGATGAAGTTGACCATCTGTCGGGCCAGCGGATTGTCGGTGGCCACGTCTCGACCGGAGAGCAGCTGTCGGAAGTAGAGGCGATCGTCGGTCATGGCGTCATGGTAGGGCGTTGATCAGGCCGGCTCGTCGGTCGGATCGACCGGAGAATCGTCCATCACCGGATGCGGAGACGAATCACCCCGTCGGCGATAGGCCTCCTCGGCCAACGACACGACGTCGCGGACCGGAATCCCGATGTGGCGGGCGGCGCGAACGGCGTCCTCGTGTTCGACCTTCACTCGACCGGCGCTGACCTTCACCCGCACCGATCGGCCCTCCACCTCGACCTCGTCGATGCGTCGTTCGGCGGGCCAACGCTCGAGCTCGCGGCCCCGAACCCCGAACGACCCGGTTTCCTCGCGCATCATCCGGGCGACCTGACCGGCCAGCGCCGGATCACACAACGCGCTCACGGTGTAGGCCGGGCGCCCTTTCTTCATGAGAATCGGAGTGACCCACGCGTCGTGAGCCCCACCGTCGAGCAGTGCAGCCACGGCATGAGCCAGGTGTTCGCCGGTGAGGTCGTCGACGTTGGCCTCCAGCATGGTGACCGCTTGGCCCGGTCCGAGATGGGCATCGCGCGCCCCCAGCACCACCTGGAGCAGATTGGGACGATCGTCGACCTGGGCATCACCGGCACCGAACCCACTGGCCTCGATACGCATTGCCGGCAAGGGTCCGAACTCGACACCCAGCGCCCTCACCAACGATGCCCCGGTGGGCGTGGTCAGCTCGACCGATGAGTCGATGCCGTAGGACGGCACGCCGGCCAGCAACTCGACGGTCGCCGGGGCCGGATTGGGAATGGCCCCGTGGGCACTGCGCACCATCCCCAGGCCGGTGGCGATGGGACTGAACGCCACCTCGTCGACATCGAGTACCTCGAGGGCCGCACACGTGCCGACGATGTCGACGATGCTGTCGACGGCTCCCACCTCGTGGAAGTGCACCTGCGACGGCGGACGGCCATGGAGCCGTCCCTCCACCATGGCCAGGGAGTCGAAGACCGACAGGGCCCGTTGCGTCAACCGGGCAGGGAGCCGAGCTTCTTCGATGAGTGCGCTGATGTGGGCGGCCGTGCGATGAACCGTGGTCTCCTCGGCCACGACGTGGGCGTTGGTGCCCGCGATACCGCCGCGCATCACCGCCTCGACGGTGAGCTCCCATCCGCCGATGGGGAGCCGGTCGAGCAGGGCCCGGACCTCATCGGGATCGGCCCCGGCATCGATCAAGGCGGCCAGAGCCATGTCGCCGGCGATACCCGAAAAACAGTGGAACCAGGCCAGGTGGCGCCGGGCGGTCATGAGGGTGGGCCCAGCAGACGGACAACGGCCGCAGCGGCGCCGAACCCGTTGTCGATGCCCACTACCGACAGACCGGACGCACACGAGGCCAACATCGACAACAACGCCGTGACCCCCTCGAAGCCGGCGCCGTACCCGGTGCTGGTGGGAACCGCCACCACCGGCGCACCAGTGAGCCCGGCCACCACCGAAGCCAACGCTCCCTCCATGCCGGCCACCACCACCACGGCGTCGGCGTTCTGGATCACCTCGACATGGGCAAGCAGCCGTTGCAGGCCGGCCACGCCGACGTCGACCACACACTCCGGCCCGATGCCGTTGGCCATGAGCGTGGCCCCACACTCGGCCGCCACCGGTCCATCGGCTGTGCCGGCCGTGAGGATCAGCACCGACTCGGTACGCGCCGGACGGGGACGCCACACCACGGTGGTGCCCGACCGGTGACCGTCGGGGGCGTGGTCGAGCACGGCGGCCAGCTGCTGCTCGTCGGCCCGAGTGAGCACCACGGGACCCGAGCCCGCGGCCAGCAGCTCGGTCACGATGGCCCGACACTGCTCGGGAGTCTTCCCCGGTCCGTAGATGGCCTCGGCCATGTTCTGGCGCAGATCGCGGTGGTGATCGACCTTGGTGTGGCCCAGATCGGCGAAGGGCAGGGCCCGGACGCGACGAACGGCTTCGTCGGGTTCGACGGTGCCCTGACGGACGTCGTCGAGAAGATTGCGCAGGGTGGTCTCGTCCACCCCTCTATCCTCACCGACTGTGAGCACTGACGCACCATCGCCGGATCTGGTTGTCGGCTACCTGGGCCCGGCCGGCACCTACACCGAGCAGGCGCTGCTCACCCAGTCCGATCTGGCGTTGGCCGAGCACCGCCTGATCGGCTCGATACCCCAAGTGCTCACCGCCACCGCCAACGGATCTGTCGATCGCGGCTTCGTGGCCATCGAGAACGCCATCGAGGGAACGGTGAACATCACCCTCGACACACTGGCCTTCGACCTCGATCTGCTGATCCAGCGTGAAGTGGAGATGCCCATCTCGGTGAACCTGCTGGCCCCGGCGGGAACCCGACTGGCCGACATCGAACGACTGGTGTCGATTCCGGTGGCGGCGGCCCAGTGCCGGAAGTTCCTCGCCGAGAACCTGCCCGACGCCGCCCTGGAGGCGGCCAACTCCACTGCCGAGGGCGCGCAGATCGTCGCCGATCGGAACGACGGTGTGTCGGCCACGGTTGGGCCGGCCCGCACCGCGGAGGTGTACGGACTGGACCTGCTGGCGGCCGAGATCGAGGACCATCCCGAGAATCGCACCCGATTCGTCACGGTGGCGCGCCAAGGTATCCCCGCTCGAACCGGCCACGACAAGACCTCGATCGTGGTCTACCAGCGAGCCGATGTCCCTGGTTCGTTGCTCTCGATCCTGCAGGAGTTCGCAGCTCGATCGATCAACCTCTCCAAACTCGAATCCCGACCGACCAAGACCCAGCTGGGCGACTACTGCTTCATCATCGACCTCGACGGCCACATTGCCGACGAGGTGGTGGGTGAGGCCCTGCGCGAGACCCACATCAAACAGGGTGGGGTGAAGTTCCTGGGTTCGTACCCGGCGGCTGGGGCGCGTGAGCAGGAGATCCGAGCCGAGGCGGGCCAGGCCCAACACGATGCCGACGCCTGGCTCGACGGCCTCCGCCACGACATCGGCTGATCAGCCACAACGGTAGGGGCGGCCGCCACCTTCTGGCCCCCGCCACGTGACCAACGACACCTCCGGAGTGTCGGCGGGCCGACGGAGCGGCTCCGTCGACCGGGTCACGATGGAACCATGCAGGGGAACAGCAGCTTCATCAACGGCACCGACCACAACCGGGGGCAGTGGATCATGGCCGCCCTGGTCGTGGTGGCGGTGACCATCACCGCGGTGTTCACACTGGCCCGAGCCGACGCCAGCGAAGGCCCCACCCACCAGCGAGTGGTGGTGGTCAGTGAGGCCGGAGCCGACCAGCTGCGGGGCGGCCTGGCTCTGGCCGGTTTCGTCGAGTTCGAACCGGTGGACGACACCCACGGCGCCGTCGCCCGGGTGATGAAGATCAACGAGGAGCCCGACGTGGTGGCCAGTGAGATCAACCGGACACTCGGTCCGGTGATCACCGCCTGGGTCGAAGACGTCGACTGACCGACCGGCGGGGCGGGAACCGCTATCGGCCTCTGATCCACCCACTTCCCCTCGGGTGGATCAGAGGCCGACGGCTTTTTCGGAGCGGATCAGCTCCAGCCGGCGGCGCTGCCCGGTTCGGACTGGGCGAGCTGATCACCGACGGCATCGGCAGGAATGGGGTCACCGGTCCACACCGTGGCCTCCACCGCCACGTCGACCCGACCGCCGCCCGAACCCCAGTGCACGTAATCGACGATGGCGCCGCTGTCGTCGAATGAGTTGCTGGTGTAGAGCGCCGCTTCACCGCCCGCCGCATCGAAATCACCGAGCACGATGTCGGTGGAGGCGCCGGCGGCCAGCGACTCGGCGGGCACCTCGACGTACACCGGCCGGTTGCACAGCCAGTGGCCACCGATCTCGATGTCGGCATCGGTGGTGTTGGTCAGGGTGACGGTGCCGGTGGTGAGATCGACCCCGGTGATCTGTACGTCGGGACCGACCGCCGCCTCGTCGCCCGCGGTGGTTTCGGTGGCTGCCGTCGTCTCGGGTGCCGCCGTCGTGTCCGGTGCCGCGGTGGTCTCGGCTGCTGCTGTTGTCTCGGGCGCCACCGTGGTGTCCGGGGCACTTGTGTCACCCGTGCCCGCCGATGTGGTGGTGCCGCCGTCATCGTCGTCGTCGCTGCCACACGACACGGCGACCAGGGCGAGGAGCGCGAGCAACCCGATGAGAATCCGGTGAGTACGAGACATGTTTCCCCCAACAGTCGATGTTGGCTTGCACCCTAGAGAAGCCAACCCGCTTGTGGACGTCGCCCCCCACCCACCGACCATGATGTCGACATGCCCGACCCTGTTCGCATCGGTTTCATCGGCACCGGCTTCATCGCCCAGCTGCACGCAGCCATGCTCGGCCCGGTGCCCGACTGTCATGTCGGTCCGGTGTTCGACATCGACGGGGCCCGGGCCGACGAGTTCGCCGATAGCACGGGTGGGGTCGCAGTGGCGTCGGCCGATGCCGTCATCACCGACTGTGATGCGGTCATCATCGCCACCTGGACCAGCGAACACCCACCGGCCGTGCAGGCTGCGGTGGCGGCCGGGCGTCCGTTGTTGTGTGAGAAACCGCTGGCCGTCGACCTCGCCACCGCCCGAGACCTGACCGCGCTGGTGGCCGAGTCGGGGGTGATCAACCAGGTCGGCCTGGTGATGCGCCGATCGCCGGCCTTTCGATGGCTCCGCCACCAAGTGGCCGACGCGGCCAACGGGCCGCTGATGAACGTGGTCTTCCGGGACGACCAGTACCTGCCCATCCAGGGCCAGTACGGGTCGGACTGGCGAGGCGACGTGGCCCGGGCCGGGGGCGGGGCCCTGCTCGAGCATTCGATCCACGATGTCGATCTGCTCGACTG
>JBPCTQ010000042.1:0-3301 GCA_051011595.1 Acidimicrobiales bacterium | reverse complement strand
TGACCCGCGATGGAACAGCGCCACCGGTGGGGCAGGGTCGTCGACCAGGGCCGCCGGAAAGCTCGAGTCGCGCGCGACACCCACACCCAGCTCCTGGTGCCGCTCCCACAACCGGGCCACATCGAGCTCACCGACCGCCCGTTGCCAGTTGGCCAACAGCTCGGTGCCACCACGGCCCAGACCCCTGGCCAGCACCGCCGAGCGGGCCAACTCGCCCGACCCGAGGGCACGCCACGCCACCTCGGGCGTGCGCCGGGCCAGGACCAACCGGGCCCGCCGAGGCCACATACGCTCGAGCGACAACACCGCAGCCAGGTAGGCCATGTCGGGAACAGTCATCGCCGCCCCCCACCGACCGGATCGATCCGCAGGGCCAGGGCCGCCGCCAGATGGTCGTCGGCCACGACGTCGGCGCCGGCCAGATCGGCGATGGTTCGAGCGACCGAACGAACTCGGTGGAGTCCTCGGCCACTGAGACGGCCGTCGCCCACCGCTCGTTCGAGCAGAAGGCGACCGCCGCGGGTGAGCGGTGCCACCTCATCGAGCTGGGCACCGGTGAGGTCGACGTTGGGTCCTCCGGTCCGTTCACACGCCAGGGCCCGAGCCGACCGGACCCGGCCGGCCACCAACTCCGACGCCTCACCCGGGCTCGAAGACAACAGCTCGGCGGCCGATGGCCGCTGCACCACCAGGCGCAGGTCGAACCGGTCGAGCAGGGGGCCGGAGAGCCGGCGGTGGTAGCGGCCTCGCGCCGCGTCCGAGCAGCGACAGCCACCGGGCGCGCCCGATTCGCCGCAGGGGCAGGGGTTCATGGCCGCCACCAGGACGAACCGGGCCGGGTAGGTGTGGGATCCGTGCACCCGACTGACCCGCACCACTCCTTCTTCGAGGGGTTGGCGCAGGGCTTCGAGCGCCGCCGGAGGAAACTCGCCCAGTTCGTCGAGGAACAGCACACCGCCATTGGCCAGCGAGACTTCGCCCGGACACATGGCCGCGGAACCTCCGCCGATCATGGCCACCGACGACACCTGGTGGTGTGGCGCCCGGAAGGGCGGCACCCGGATGAGGGCACCGCCCACCGGTAGGCCTGCCGCCGACCACACCCGGGTGACAGTGAGGGCGGTGGCGGGGTCGAGAGGCGGCAACAGGCCGGGCAGCCGTTTGGCCAGCATGGTCTTGCCCGCGCCGGGCGGGCCCACCATAAGCACATGATGGCCACCCGCGGCGGCGATCTCGAGGGCCTGGCGGGCCACCGGCTGGCCGCGCACATCGGCCAGGTCGGGCACCGTCGAGGCGGTGGCCGGCGGCGCGATGGGCGGAGGATCGGGCCAGGACGCCTGGTCGCGCAGCACCGCAGCCAACTGCTCGAGGGTGCTCACCGGCCGGATGCAGGCCCGCTCGACGAGGGTGGCTTCGTGGTGGTTGCCCGGGGCCACCACCACCGTCGGCCGGTCGATGGCGTCGACCATGGGGAGGGCTCCCCGCACCGGGCGCAAGGCTCCGTCGAGGCCGAGCTCGGCCAGGAAGCCGATGTCGTCGATGGTGTGCGCGGGAAGTTGACCGATGGCGGCCAGGAGCGCCACGGCGATGGCCAGATCGAGGCTGGACCCGACCTTGCGCAGTCCGGACGGGGCCAGGTTGACCGTGATGCGCTGTTCGGGCCAGCCCAGCTTGCTGGTCAGCAGGGCGGCCCGGACGCGATCGCGGGCTTCACGACACGATGCGTCGGGCAGCCCGACCACCGTGAACGCCGGTAGCCCATTGGTGACGTGCACCTCGACCGAGACCGGCCAACCATCGACCCCGGCAATGGTGGCCGATCGGGAGATCGCCAGCATCTGTTCCTCCTCTGGTGGATGACAGAGGAGGATCGTGCGCCGATCCTCGAGGCAGTCTGGATCCTACGGCGCCGCTCGGACACCCAATCGGGATTGGAGGAATCGGCGGTCGACTTCGTTGCTGGTGAGCTCGAGCGCCCGCTGGTAGGCGGACCGGGCGGCCGCCTCCTCGCCGGCCCGCCGCAGCAGTTCGCCCCTGGCCGAGTGGTAGTAGCGATAGTCGGCCAGCGGCGTCGCCACGTCGTCCGCGTCGAGCAGGTGCAGGCCTACTTCGGGGCCTTCACATTCGGCGACGGCCACCGCGTGATTGAGGGCCACCACGGGCGTGGGTCGATAGACGAGCAGCGTGCGGTACAACGCGGCGATCTGGGGCCAGTCGGTGGCGGCGGCCGTGACGGCGTCGGCGTGCACGGCGTTGATGGCCGCTTCGATCTGGTACGGGCCGGGCCGGCCGCGTCGCATGGCCTGATCGAGCAGGGCGGTGGCTTCGGCGATCTCGTCGCCCAGCCAGAGGGTTCGATCCTGGTCGGCCAACAGTTGGCCGTCGGTGCGTGCCGGTCGCCGGGCGTCGATGAACAGGCACAGGGCCAACAGACCGTGGGTCTCGGCATCGTCGGTCATCAGCTCACCCAGCAGGCGAATGAGTCGGATCGACTCGTCGGCCAGGTCGACACGCAGCGGTTCGGTGCCCGACGACGCGTAGGCGCCCTCGTTGAACACCAGGTAGAGCACGTGGTGCACCACACCGATGCGGTCGAGTAGCTCGGCATCGTCGGGGATCCGGAACGGGATGGCAGCGCTGGCGATCTTGCGTTTGGCCCGCACGATGCGCTGGGCCATGGTGGGTTCGGGGACCAGGAAACCGCGGGCGATCTCGGCGGTGGTGAGGCCTCCGAGGCTGCGCAGGGTGAGCGCCACCTGGGCCTCCACACTGAGGGCGGGATGGCAGCACCCGAAGAACAATCGGAGCTGGTCGTCGGTGGACGCGGGCGTGGCCTCGGCCAGTGGTTCCTCGAGACGGGCCAACTGTTCGGTCTTGTCCCGTCCGGTCCGGGCTCGGCGGATCTGATCGAGCGCCTTGCGCCGGGCCACGGTGGTGATCCACGCGCCGGGGCGATCAGGTATGCCGTCGTCGAGCCAACGGCTCAGGGCCAGGGCGGCGGCTTCCTGCGCGGCGTCTTCGGCCGCGCCGAGATCGCCGAGGTCGCGGTAGAGCACGGCCATCAGCTGGGGCCATTCGTCGCGAACCACCTCGGCGACCCGGGCACGGACGGGGTCCACTAGCCGAAGTCGGGAACCGGCCGGATCTCGATGGTGCCCGATGCCGCGTGCGGGATCTTGGCCGCCCACTTCATGGCTTCGTCGAGGTTCTCGCATTCGAGGATGTAGAAACCACCGAGGTGTTCCTTGGTCTCGGCGAAGGGACCGTCGGTGGTGACGACCTCACCGTCGCGGACCTGCAG
>JBPCTQ010000041.1:0-12838 GCA_051011595.1 Acidimicrobiales bacterium | reverse complement strand
AGCCGATGGCGATGCCCGAGAACACCATGAACGAGTAGCCGAAGATGGGCTTGCGGCTGAAGGTGGGGATGATCTCCGAGATGATGCCGAAGCTCGGCAAGATGATGATGTACACCTCCGGGTGTCCGAAGATCCAGAAGAGGTGCTGCCAAAGCAATGGATCGCCGCCGGTCTCCGGATTGAAGAACTGCGCATCGAAGAGCCGGTCGAACATCAGCAGGAACAGGGCGACCGTGATCACCGGCAGGGCAAACAGGAGCAGGAACTGGGTGACCAGCAGCATCCAGGTGAGGATCGGCATGCGCATGAGATCCATGCCCGGTGCCCGCATGTTGAGGCAGGTGACGATGAGGTTGACCGCCGACACCAACGACGCGATACCGGTGATCTGTAGGCCGATCGTGTAGAAGTCGATGCCTTTGCTGGCCGAGAACGTGACCCCGGTGTTGGGGGCGTAGTTGAACCAGCCGCCGTCGGGTGCGTTCTGGAACCAGCCACCGATGAACAACGACGACACCAGGAACAACCCGCCGAAGAACCAGACCCACAGACTCAGGGCGTTGAGTCGCGGAAAGGCCACGTCTCGGGCGCCGATCTGCAGCGGTATGAGGTAGTTCGAGAAGGCCGCACCGAGCGGCATGGCCACCAGGAAGATCATCACCACGCCGTGCATGGTGAAGACCTGGTTGTAGGTCTCAGCCGACAAGAAGGTGCCGTTGGGGGTGGCCAGCTGGACGCGGATGGCCAGGGCCTCGAGGCCACCGATGACCATGAAGAAGATGGCGCCCATGCCGTACATGATCCCGATGCGCTTGTGATCGACGGTGAACAGCCAGCTGGCCAGTCCGGTGTCGCCGCTGGGCCGCGTGAGCACACCCAACGGGCGTTCGACCGTGGGGGTCACGGTCTCGCCGGCTTCGAGCTCCAGCGGTGGTTCCTCGGTGATGGCCATGTCGTTCCTCGTCCTCGATGCTCAGTCGACGACCGTCTGAGTCTTCGTCGCGTCGCCGCCGGGTACCTCACCCAGCGTTCCCAGATAGGCCACGAGATCGTCGATCGTGTCCTCGTCGAGCCCCAGGTCGGGCATACCTCGTCGTCCCGTGGTCCCGTCCGGGGCCATGGCCTTGACGGCTGAGGGGTTCCGCAGCCAGCGGGCCAGATCGTTGGCGTTGAGGTTGCCGTTGGGTTCGTACGTGTCGAGAATGCCGCCCGCGAAGGTGGTGCGGCTGGCGAAGTGGGTCAGATCGGGCGCCGCGCCGCTGACCTGATCGGCGCCGGTGTAGTTGTGGTCGTTGACCCCGTCGATGAGGTGACAACCGGCGCAGTTCTGGGTGAAGGCCACCAGTCCCCGTTCGGCCGGCTCGGCTTCGGGGGCGGGCAGGTCGTTGTCGGGGTCGTCGTCACGCACGGTTGCCAACCAGGCGGCGGCGTCCTGGGACGGGGCACCGGCGGGCGCCATCTGCGCGGTGACCCAGGCCTGGAAGTCGGCCGGGTCGAGCGCAACGGTCTGCATCCGCATACGGCTGTGCGACAGCCCACAGAATTCGGTGCACTGACCGAAGTACACCCCGGGCCGGTCGGCCGAGAGCTTCCAGGGGTGGAGACGACCCGGGACCGCGTCGCGTTTGCCGTTGAGCGCAGGAATCCAATAGCTGTGGATGACGTCGCGGCTGGTGATCGACAGCTCGACCTCTTCGCCGGTCGGGATGATCATCTGCCCAGCCGTGACGATGTCGGCGGGGGGCAGGTCCTTGGCGAACACGGGCTCTTCGGTGTCCTGGAGCCCATCGAGCACCGACTCGTCGAAGTAGTACCGGAATTCCCACCACCACTGCTGCCCGACGACCACCACGTGGGGATCCCACTCGACCGAACCCTCAGGGGTCTCGACGGTGATGGCGTTGGCTTCGGTGTCGAAGAGGTCGAACAGCACCACCAGGGTGAGCACCCCGATGATGGCCATCAAGACGGCCGGTGCGATGGTCCATCCGATCTCGAGGGTGTTGTTGCCGTGGGTCTGGGCCGGCCACTCGTCGTCATCGCGGTCCTTGACCCGATAACGAGTGAAGATGATCGCGCAGGCGCCGAAGATCACCACCAGCACCACTCCGGACAATACGAACAGCAGGTTCGAGAGGTTGTCGATCTGTTCGGCGCTCTCGCCGCGCGGTTCGAGGGTGTCGAGGGGAGCGTCGTCGGCACAACCGGACAGGATCAACAGCGCGGTGCTGATGATGAGAGGGATTCGGAGTCGTCGCATCACTGATCTGGGGTCGGGGGTGGTCATTCGGCCACCTCGGCTTCGGCTTCTGACTCGGGCTCGGCGCCCTCGCCCTCTTCGTCGCTGTGTTCGGCCTCGTCGCTGTGTTCGGCTTCTTCGCTGTGTTCGGCCTCTTCGTGATGGAAGTCACGCTCGCCCCGCACGGTGGCGATCACACCACCGGCCAGCAGGGCGACTCCGCCCACCAGGACCGCACCCACTACCACGTTGCGGGGGATGTTGGGTTTGAACGAGATGAGCACCGCGGTGAAGAAGATGACGGCAGCGACGCCCATGGCCACCCACACCGCGGCCTCGGCCGAGACCGTGATGAAGATGCGCGAGATGGCCACCACCAACACACCCACCGCGGCGAAACCCAGGATGGGGATCTCGATCGGGCCCATGATGCGGTCGCGCAACGCCTTGTTGACCTCGGGGTCACCGGTGGCAGCGTCGGCCCAGGCACTCATGGTCCACTCGATGGCGGCGGCGGCCATCAACACGATGCCGACCACGAACAACACCGGGTTGGCGACCAGGCCGATGATCATGGTGCCGGCGCCGAAGGCGGCCACCACCGGCCAGAAGGTGGGGGGAGTCGGGCGCTGGCCCACCGGAGCCTCGGCCCGGTGCAGGTAGCTGGCGGCCGCGTCACTGTCGGCGTCACGGAAGGCCACCAACATGATGGCCATGGCCCCGAGCCCACCCGCTCCGCCGAGCAGGATGGCGTAGCCGACGTGGTTTCCGACCGCGCCCTTCCAGCCCATCGAGATCGGTCCGACCGAGTCGCCGCCGGTGGTGTAACCGAAGACGACGGCGGCCACCACGAACACAAGTGCCCATGTGGCGTACGTCTTGAATCCGGTGGTCAGCATGGATTGTCCCTGAGGGCTCCGAGGCGAACGGTGGTGGACATCATTTGGCCACGTAGATCAGCAGCCAGACCGCGCTGTACACGGCGACCATCAGGTACCAGACCATGGATGCCGCCACGACCCCGTCGGTGCGTTGGCTCGAGTACTGGCCCATGAGGGCCCGGATCGACGTGAGCATCACCGCGATGATGGCGACGATGGTGAAGATCATGTGCGACACGACCACCACGTAGAGCATCGTGGAAGCCACGCTGTCGGCCACGCCGAGGCCGATGTCGTTGAGATAGAAGATCGTCTGGTTGACCATGGCGCCGCCGAACACGATGGTGAGCAACAGGGCCAGATAGGCGTGGAGGCGGACGTTGCGGCCGAGCGAATAGACCGCCCAGTACATGGTGACCGCCGACATCAGGCTGGTGAACCACATCATCACGCCCGGTGCCACCTGCACGGCGCCGTCCTCGAACCAGGTGCCACCCGAAGCCAGGGTGTCGTGGCGCAACAGGGCGTAGATACCCATGATGGCGGCGAAGTACATGGCCACGCCGAGCAGACCGAACCCGGTTCCCACCAACAGGGTGCGGGGCCTCGGCAGTTCGGCCGCCGGAGGAAGTTCGAGGGTGGTGTCGCCCGCCATCAGCTCTGCTCCTCGGAATCGTCGGTGTCGAGCAGGGGACGCTCACTGCGCACCTGACCCACCGGCTCGGCGAAGTTGGCCGGTGGTGGCGGTGACGTGGTGGCCCACTCGAGGGTGTGACCACCCCAGGGATTGTCGTCGGCGTCATCCGGGGTACCACCCACCACAGCGGCGACCGTGTCGACGAGGACCGCAACCACACCGAGCGCCAGCAGGATCGAACCGATCATCGACACGAAGTTGAAGGCCTCGACCCCGTCGTCGGCGACGTAGCCGGGGCCGGCCAGTAGCGGCTGGTCGAGCAGGCCGCTGATGAAGTCGGGGACTCCGGCCATCAACGCGCCGCCGGCCACCGCCAGGGCACCCAACAGCGACAGGGGCGTGAGCTTGCGACCGAGCAACTTGGGGGTCCACAGCGCCAGCGCACCGATGGCGCCGAGCAAGCCGGCGCCCAGGGCCAGATGCAGTAGCGCGGCGTCGGCCGATGTTCCGATGAGATCGAATTCGTCGATGGCCCGCATGGCCGTGAACGCCACCCCGACCAGCAGCACGAGCAGCCCGAGCAAGGGGGCCACCAACCAGGTGCGGGGAGCACCGATCTGGCGGGCGCCGATGCGCAAGCTGTCGGCGAGGCCACCGAAGAGCACCAGCACGGGGATCACCAACAGCACCGACTGGGCGACGTAGACCGCTTGTTCGGTGACGGCCAGACTGCCCGAGTCGAAGAATGGTTGCGCGTACCCCGCGAAGCTGAAGAGGCCGAAGGCGGCAATGGCGCCCAACAACGTGGTGTAGCTCTTCTGGCGCAGGCGGGTGGCCACCGGCACCGTCTCGGCGGCCACACCGAGCAGGGGGATGACCCAGGCAAAGACCTGCGGGCCGGAGAAGGCCCAGGAGAGCTGCTCCCACATACCGGGCTGGAACAGCACGGCATCCTCCGCGCCGGCGGCCGGTTCACCGGCCAGGTAACGGAACTGGACGTACAAGATGACGAGGTTGCCGACCATGACGGCCGCACCGAGGATCCAGAACGTGGAGGCCACCAACATCGACCACGAGAACACCGGAACCCGGTCGAGCTTCATCCCCAAGGGGCGTAAGGCGATCACGCTGGTGGCGATGCACACCGAAGCCAGCGAGATCGACACCAGCACCAGGCCGAGCGACAGGATGCTCAACAACGTGGGTTCGGGGTCGGCCAAACCGCCGGGGGTACCGAAACCGCCGTCGGCGATGAAGCTGGCGAGCAGCAGACCCGAACCGATCAGCCAGCCCCAGAAGGCGGCCGAGGCCAGCCGTGGGAAGGCGATCGCCGGTGACCCCACCTGCAGGGGAACCACGGCGGTGCCCACCCCGATGAACAATGGGACGACCACCAAGAAGATGGCGCCCACCGAGTAGGCCTGCCACCACTGCACGAACTGGTCGAACGAGTTGTAGACGTCGATGCCGCCGGTGTCGGTTCGTTCGATGCCGATACCCACACCGACCACGGTGAAGACCACACCGAAGAGCAGGGCCAGGCGCACATAGAGCGCACCGAGTGACTTGTGATCGCCCGTGGTGACCAGGTGCTCGAGGCCGGTCGCCGGAGCAGCACTGGCCGAGACCGGCGCGGTCGTGGTCTCGGGAGGGGCCTCGGTGATCGTCATGTTTCTCTAACCGGGGAGCGGGGTGTGGGGGCAACAGGCGACCGCCGCATCGCAGACGACACGGCGGCGACCCGTGATGTTAGAGGCATGGCCGCAGCCGACCGCGAACACTGGGTCGGGCCGGATCGTACACAGGGCGACGAAAGGGCAAGAAACCGGGCCGTCACTGGTGTCACAGACCACTCCGCACCAGCTGGTCGACCGCCATGGCGCCGAACAACAAGGTGATGTAGGTGATCGAGTACGTGAACAGCCGCATGGCCATCTGGGCCGACTCGGTGCGCCGCACCCGCACGGCGAGCCACAGGAACACCGCACCCAGCACCAACGCCGACACCATGTAGATGGCGCCCATGTCGGCCACCGGACCGAACAACAGCGTCAGTCCCCACAACAACACGGTGTAGACCACGATCCGAGTGGCGGTGGTGCGCATCGACGCCACCGCCGGCAGCATCGGGACATCGGCCGCCCGGTAGTCGTCCTGGTACTTGATGGCCAGCGCCCAGAAATGGGGCGGCGTCCAGTAGAAGATGATGGCGAACAGCACCACCGGCGCCCACGTCAGGCTGTTGGTGACGGCCGCCCAGCCCACCAGCACCGGGACCGCTCCCGCCGCGCCACCGATGACGATGTTGCTCGACGACGAGCGCTTGAGCCACAACGTGTAGACGAACACGTAGAACAAGCAGGCCGCGACGGCCAGGACTGCGCTCAACAGGTTGACGGTGGCCCACAACCACAGGAACGCCGCCACCTCGAGGGCCACCGCGAACACCAGCGCACTGCGCGGTTCCATCACGCCGGTGACCAACGGCCGGTTCTTGGTGCGCTCCATCAGCGCATCGATGTCGCGATCGACGTACATGTTGATGGCGTTGGCACCACCAGCGGCCAGCGTGCCGCCGATCACGGTGGCGACCATCAGCCACACCGACGGCAGGCCCTGTTCGGCCACGATCATGGTGGGCACGGTGGTCACCAACAACAACTCGATGATTCGAGGTTTGGTGAGAGCGACGTAGCCGGCGAGGCGCGTGCGTAGAGGCAAGGGAGCCGGCTGAAGCATCACGCCCGCCAGGCTACGGGCGACCCACCGGCTCGGCCAAGCCCAGGGCAGGCCCCCGTTGGTGGCCGAGGGTGCGAATGATGATGTCGGATCGAGGGACTTCTAGCCTGAGCCCATGCGGCGCACGCTCACCCCCGCCCAATACCGCCGTGTTGCCTTCTGGGCCCTGGTTTCGTTGGCCGCGATCATCGTGACGGGTGCACTGGTGCGCCTCACCGGTTCGGGCCTGGGCTGCTCGGACTGGCCCACCTGCGAACAAGACGAACTGGTGGCCGAATTCTCGTTCCACCCGATGGTCGAGTTCGTGAACCGGCTCATCACCGGCCTGGTGTCGATCGCCGTGATTCTGGCCGTGTTGGGTTCGTGGCGCCGCGTCCCCCGTCGTCGTGACCTCACGTGGCTGTCCATGGGTCTGGTCGTGGGGGTGATCGCCCAGATCGTGCTGGGTGCGCTGGTCACCAAGACCGAACTCGATCCGCGGGTGGTCCTCGGTCATTTCCTGCTGTCGATGGTGCTGGTGGCCAACGCCGTGGTGTTGCACCATCGAGCCGGCCTGGGCGATCCTCCCGCCCGAGCGCTGCCCGCCCAGTGGGGGAGCCGCCTGCTGGTGGTGGCCACCGCGGCGGTGATCGGCGCGGGCACCATCGTCACCGGCTCCGGGCCTCACACCGGCAGCGTCGACGAACCCATCGACCGCCTGCCGTTCGAGCTCCGCGACGTGGTCAGGGTCCACTCCGTGCTGGCGTGGGTACTGCTGGCGGTGGCCGTGCTGGTGGCCCTGGGCGTGGCACGCGACCCCGATGCCCTTCTCGGTGACCGGCGCCGCATCGAAACCGTGCTCGGTCTGATCCTGGTCCAGGGCCTCATCGGGTACGTCCAGTACTTCGCCGGTGTGCCCGTCACCTTGGTGGCCCTCCACATCGTGGGTGTGGTCGCCCTGTGGTGGGCGGTGCTGTCGTTCCACCTTCATCGTCGACTTCCGCTCCATCAGACCCTCGAACCCCGGTCGGAGCTGGTGGACACATGAGCAGCCCCGGAACGGCACCGGCCGAGATCGACGAACCCACCGACGACATCGTGGTGGCGTCTGACCGACCGTGGGTGGTGCTGGTGTGGAATGACCCCATCAACTTGATGGTGTACGTGACCTACGTGTTCCAAAAGCTGTTCGGGTACTCGAAGGAGAAGGCCACCAAGCTGATGCTCGACGTGCATCACAAGGGGCGGGCCGTGGTGTCCACCGGCACCAGGGAGAAGGCCGAGCTCGACGTCTTCCGCCTGCACGAACACGGCCTGTGGGCCACGATGCAACAAGATGACTGAGGGCACAGCGTGATCCCCACCGAGGCTGGCCTCGCCGCCGATCACACCGAGATGACCGACACACCGTGATCTTCTCCCGCCGCCGCGACGGCACCATCGCGGTCGACCTGCCGGCCGAGCTGCGGGACCTGCTGACTCGCCTGGTCGACGACCTCCGAGACCTGCTGTTGAGCGACTCCGACGAACGGCTCCGCCGCCTCTACCCCACCGCCCATCCCGATCACGAGGACCTCGACGGTGAGTACCACCAGCTGATGCACGGCGACCTCATCGAGTCGCGACTGGCCGCTCTCGAAACCACCGAGGAGAGTCTGCGAGCCGAAAGCCTCACCGACGAACAGCTTGCGTCGTGGATGCAGGCCACCAACAGTCTGCGGCTGGTCCTCGGCACCCAACTCGACGTGAGCGAGGACGACCACGGCATCGACGCCCAGCACCCCGATGCACCCACCTACGCGCTCTATGACCTGCTCAATCTGATGTTGGGCGAGATGGTCGACATCTTGTCCGGGGCCCTGCCTCCCGGCTGAGCACCGGCTACAACGACTCGAATCGGGTCGTTCGGGCGTACTGGTAGAACTCGAGGTCGGCGGCGTTGTCCTCCTCGATGCGCGCCACGAGCGCATCGGACACCTGGTAGTCACCGGTGGCCACGTTGCGGTTGGGCACCACCGACTCCGGATAGTCGAATCGATCGGCGACGGCCGCCATGAACCGACCCAGATCGTCCTGGAACCCCACCATGTCGGTGTTGTCGAGGCGCTGTTGGGCCTCGGCAAGGCGGGTTTCGTCGATCTCGATGTAGTTGGTGAACGAGTTCACGTCGTCGCTCGGCCGGATGGCGAACATGCGGGTCTGGTGGTTGTCGGCGTAGGCCCGCCGGGCCGCCTCCACGTCGTAGATCTGCTCGAGTGATGCCTCCGGGGAGTGGATTCGCTGGTTCTGTCGAAGCCACGACACCGTGCGGGCGATCGGTTCGCGCAGCACGGTCAGGGTTCGGGTCGGGTAGGGCAGGGTTTCGGTGGTCGCGGCGGGCATGTGGGCGCTGAACACGTGGATCTCCGCCAGCCGCTCGGCGCTGAGCTGGCGCAGGAACCGGGGGTTCATCTTGGCGTTGAACATCGGTTCGTCGAGCTGGCAGGGGTACACGTTGCGCCGGTCGTGATACTTGGTGAACAGGGTCTGGACCGTGGTGCCGCCGGTCTTCATCACGTGGACGAAGAACCACCGGTTGTCGGGTCCTGGCCTCACGACTCGGCGAAGTAGGGCAGGTCGGGGATACCGGCGGAGGAATACCGCCCGATCGATGCTTCGAGCTCGGCTACGACATCGGCGTGGGCCGGGTCGTCGATCACACTGGTGGTCTCTTCGGGGTCGTCGGCCAGGTCGAACAGCACACTCTCGTCGCTGATCACCGCCTTGATGTACTTCATCGAACCCAACCGGGCCGACAGGTTGACTCCCGTGCGGTCGAAGGTGTGCACGATCCGTTCGGGGTCGGCGCTCGCCGCATCGGTGAACGCCGGGGCCAGGCTCACCAGATCTTCGGTGAAACGGGGCCGATCGATGTCGGTGAGCTCGAGCACGGTGGGAGCGAAGTCGCTCGACTGCACCGGGGCTCGACACACACCCGGCTCGATGCCGGCCCCCACCCAGAACATGGCCACCCGGGCCAAGTCTTCGAACGGGATCAAGGGGTTCTTGAACATGCGGTTCTTGTGGCCCACGTAGTCACCATGATCGGAGGTGAAGCACACCACCGTGTCGTCGAGGTCGACGTGGTCGATGAGCCGACCCATGTTGTCGTCGATCTGGGTGATGAGACCGCGGTAGAAGGCGATGGCCCGGCGGGCGGTGTCTTCGTTGCCGGGGACCTGTCGACCGACCCGTCCCAGTTGATCGGCCCACCAGTCGAGGATGCCGCCCGGCGGCGGTTCGTACGGCGGCGGCAGCTCGACATCGGCCGGGTCGTACATGGTGTCGTAGGGCTCGGGCGGATCGAGCGGCGCATGCGGGTGCGGATACGACACCACCAGGAAATACGGCTGATCAGGGGTTCGGGCCGCCAGGAACCCGATCGCCTCGTCGGTGACCCAGCTGGTGGGGTGATAGGCCGCCGGGTGACCGAACGGGACCGCGGTCCACGCATCCAGGTACTGGCGTCCTTCTCCCTCCGCGCCGAACAGGTGGGTGGCCGAGGCGTCGGCCCGGCCCTGCCACACCAGCCACCGAAGCCAGTCGTCGACAGGCTGATCCATCTCGTTGGCGCCGTAGGCCCGGAGGTGTTCGGCCATGCGCATGACGGTGAAACCGTGGTTGGCGTGGATGGGGCGAAAGTGGCCCTTGCCCACGTACCCGGTCTGGTAACCGTTGGCCCGCAGCTCGTGGCCCACGGTCCAGAAGCCCGGCTTCAACGAACGCCCGCTGGTGGCCAAACCGCCGATGTGGCCGGGGTAGCTCTGCGGCGGCAGCCCGGTGAACAGCGACCCGCGTGCCGGCGCACAATTGGTGGCCGCCGAGTAGGTGTCGGTGAAGATCGTGCCGGCCCCGGCGAGGCCGTCGAGGACCGGGGTTCGCACCGGAGACCGGGGCACGTAGCCGATGTGATCGGCCCGTTGCTGGTCGGTGAGGACGAGGATGATGTTTGGTGGTTGGGTCATGAGCGAACGATCGCGTCGCAGGGTGACATAGGACCCGGGCCCAGACAAGCTCGCAGGACGCGCAACGGGCCAGCGGTGATCCGCTGACCCGGCGCTGTGGTCGGGACCGGCGTCGATCCGGTGACCTTCCGCTTTTCAGGCGGACGCTCTGCCAACTGAGCTACCCGACCGGGTACCGGGAACGGCGAACCATGCCCGGTTTGCGGTCCCGACGGGATTTGAACCCGCGACCTCCGCCTTGACAGGGCGGCGTGCACTCCAAACTGCACCACGGGACCTAACCGGCCCACCACTATAGGGCTGGCCCTCCCGGCCCCCACCATCGAATCCGTCCACTCACAGGGGTTCGACCAACACCGAGTCGACAGCGGGCCGTGGCTGCTGATCTCCGGTCTCGGTCACCGAAGACACACCGAGTGCCATACCGGCCTGGATCTTGTCGAGGTGTCGCTCGACCGCCTCCAGGTAGGTGCGCTCGAACGGAGTGTCGCGCCGCTCCGGCCCGGGTTGCACCGAGAGGCGAACGAACCAGACCGGCCCTGTCGTGCGTCGGCGGGACCGGAGGCTCTGTTGGGCCAGCTTCAGGCTCAGCTCGATCTCACGAGCCACGACGTCGTACTGCGCGTGTCCGGCGGCCCCCAACCGGCGTTGGAGTCGACGCCACCGTCGTTGATCGCGGCGCAGTCGACGGCGGTCGGCTCGGTAGTCGACACGCGGCTCGGAGCGGGCCCACCAGCCGGCGGCCGCCACGACGATCACACCCGCGATCACCATCGCGGTCATCACCACCACAAGCCGCACCACTTTCCTTGTCGACAACGAATCACTCAACCGTTCCACGACCACCGGCGGTGGCACATGAGGCGACAGGACCAATTCAGCGGGTTGCTGATCGGCCCGCCCCGACGGAGCTGGGGGGTGTTCAGGCCAGACGGTAGAGCCAGATGGCGTCGGGAAGACCCTTCATCAGCACGGGCCCGATGGCATCGAGATCGAGATCGGCACCGGCCAGGTCCGGATGGTGAACCACGGCCTCGGACACCACGATCTCGCCCGGCCCCGCCTGATCGGAGATGCGGGCGGCGATGTTCACATCGTTCCCGATCAGATCTCCGCCTCGTTCCACCGGTGACCCCCAGTGCATACCCATCCGAACCCAGAGAGGCAGGTCACCGTCGGCCGACTCCGTGCGGAACGCCCCCTGGAGCCGGCGAGCGGCATGCACCGCCTCATCGACCTCGTCGACCCACAACAGCAGACCGTCACCCAGTTCCTTCACCACCCGTCCTCCGCTGGGCAACACGTCGTCGACGATTCGGCGCTGGCGGCTCAACAACTCGACCGCCCGTTCGTCACCCTCCGACGCGGTGAACTCGGTGAATCCGACGATGTCGGTGAAGGCGATCACGCCGCTCATCGTTGCCGAACCCGAATTCGGCCACTCACGGCACGGGCCCGGATCAGGCAATCGTCACCGGGCTCGACATCGGCCTCGACCCGGCGGGGTGCACCCTCGACCGTGAGAGTGGTCCCCAGCCCGCGTGCGACGGTGATGTCGATACGACCCGACATCGCCTCGGCGTCCACCTCCGAGGATCCCGACAGCCCCACTGAGACCCGGCCCGAGGTGGTGCGCAGGTGTACGGGACCCTGCACGTCGTCGACCGAGATCCGTCCGGACTCGGTGTGCACATCGAGGCCATGAGCGCCACCAACTGACACCCGACCGGAGGTGGACTGGACCCGGCAGTGGCCGACACTGTTCTCGATGTCGACCCGACCGGACTGGGTGCGCACGTCGATGCGCTCGGCCCGGTCGATCGCCACCCGACCGGACTCGGTGGCCACCTTGGCCGGACCGATCGAGCCTCCGACCTCCACTCGGCCCGAGATCGTGCCCAACACCAGCTCGGTGCCCACCGGAACCCGAACCTCGAGCGACCCCGAACGGGCTTGCACCGTCACGGTGGACGACTCCGGAATCTGCGGCCGGCCGTCGACCAGAACATCGGCGCGATCCTCGGCCACCACCCGCAAACGGGCCGAACTGGTGGTGGCTCGGAGCACCAGGCGATCGCGGGTCACGTCCTCGCTCACATCACGCTCCGGGGGGTGGTCGCCGCTCGGCCATGAGCACAGTCTTCAGGGCCGGCCGCAGGGATTCATCCTGACACATTCGTCGGGTGCGGCCGAATGGCTACACGCCATCTGTCGGCAGCCGACAGGTTCAACGTGGAGCACTCTTCTCCCCCGACTGTCGGCGCGCCCGCGCCGATCATGAACCAACACCGCCTCCTCGTCGGCGGCGCTGTCGCCACAGGCGCGGTGTGGACCACGCCATCCCCCGTCGGGTGGGATG